>JAFYHC010000011.1 GCA_017539385.1 Solobacterium sp.
CCCGGATCAGCTCCGCGGTTCAGGCACAGCTTATACAGTCTGCGTACGAATGCATTGATCGGATCTTCGACATAGACTTTGCACTCTGCAATGACTGTGCCGTTTTCTGCAGAAGCAGTGATGACTGCCTCAGATGCATCCGCGATGCCCTTGTCGGCAACACCAGTCACAACGCCATTCGCATCAACTGTCGCTACGCTTGTATCACTGGAGGACCATGTGATCGTCGGATCTGTTGCGTCTTCCGGTGTAACGGTTGCAGTGAGAGTTTCTGTCTTACCGACACGGATCGTTGTTTCTGTCTTGTTCAGCGTGATTGCTGTAACAGGGATGTGCTTGGATACGACTGTAACTTTGCACAGACCTGTGAAGCCGCCGTCAACTGTTGTAGCAACGAGCCATGTGCTGCCAAGTGCGACACCTGTAACAACACCGTTTTCATCAACAGATGCAATACCAGGATTCGTTGTGATCCAGCGGACATCCTTGTTTGTTGCATTCTCAGGTTCGATCGTAGCGGTAACTTCTGCAGTTTCGCCTTCGACGACTGTGAGATCTGTTGTGCTGAGTGTGAGGCTTGTTACATTGACCGGAGTCGGAACAGACTGGTTAACGTTAACGAGCAGGTCTTCAACTGTTCCCGGATTCTCTTCGTTCTCATCATTTGTTGTGATGGTAACGTAAGCATCTTCGTCACGGTTGAGAACCTTGAATGTCAGCTTGGCAATCTTGGAATCAGCCGGAACAGCTTCTTCACTGATGAAGCCAAGGACAACCTTGCCAGGTTCGTTCATATTCACTGCATGATACTGTGTGAAGCCGTATGCATCGATCAGTTCCAGCTTAGCCGGATCATATTCGTATGTATACATACCGTTCGTCATTTCTTCATCAGCAGTGAATGTGAGAACTTTGTAATCCTGGATCTTTTCGACATTTTCATCATCGGAATCATCCGGGATCGGATCAGCTTCTGCAAATACTGTATTTACAGAACCCTTGACGATCTTCTTCATCGGCGTTCTCTTTGTGACCTGTGTTTCAGCCGCAACAGGAGTGCCTTCGATCTTCGGCAGATGAGCACTGCCAGCATCTGCTGCAGAAGCGTCTGCGTCATACAGACCGCTTACCGGCCATACAGATTCAGCGAAAGAACCAAGGTTGTATGCAGCACTGTAATCGTCTGCTTCCGCATTATAGCCTATTGCAATAAGGTCTACCTTATTTTCTGCCTGTTCGAAACGACTCCAGAAGAAGTACTCTTCCTGTGTGTCCTGATTATAGACATAATGCAGAGAGTTCCAGTAATCCATGCTGGTTTCTGCTCCGGCACTGCCAAACGCAACAGCGTTAAAGTTTCCATAGGACCCGTTATACGGCAGAATTGCCGTCTGGTAAAGAGTACCTGAAGTATCCATTATGCCAAGTACATCAGCAGTTCCATATGCCGTCTCCATGGTACCTAAGAATGTTACACCGAGCAGGTAATTTGAAACATACGAACTGTAATCGAAAGCAACAATATAAGCACCTTTTGTACGATCAATGCCTACTACATACTTACCATATGTACCAACTATGAGATCACATGTCGGAGCATATGCAAGGTCTGAAACGCCAACACCGACATCACCAATTGCGGTCGGAGCGTAGCCGTTTGCTTCATCGATCGAATACAATGTTGCGTTATCGTTATCTGTATCCAGTGTTACTGCATACAGTGTGCCGTCTGCGTGCCGTGCTACAGATGTGAACTCACCGTTCATACTGCCGGAGAGTTTCGTGTAGTTCGGCAGGTTACCGGTATTGAATGTACTGAAGTTAACAGAAGCATTCTCATCCCAGACGATTGCGTTCAGATCCATCTCGATTGAAACAACTTCAACTGCAGCTGTTGCGGATTTCTCCGGATCAGCTTCCGGTACGACTGTGATCGTTGTTGTACCAACAGCGACACCAGTTACAAGACCTGTTTCATCTACTGTAGCGATGGATTCATCTGCAGATGTCCATGTAACGTTATCGTTGTAGCCCCAAGGAGCGACATCAGCTGTCAGCTGTACAGATGTTCCCTTGATAACAGATGTGGATTCTGGAGATACGGTAATGGAGACTTCCGGATCTACATATTCTTCTGCAGCGTTCAGGTTCAGCTTCCAGACTGTCTTGTTCATTGCATAGTCATAGACTTCCAGATACAGATACGGGCTGGAATCTTCTGCCAGTGTGAATGCATATGTATTTTCTGCACCCTTTTCATCTGCTTCCCCGGCATACTGTGCATCCAGATATGCACCGGACTTATCATACAGAACAACAGCAGCGATGTATTCGTTATCCGAAGCAACGATGTTCAGAACGCCGTCAGCTACACCGGATGCGTCTTTGTTGACGACCGGAGCTGTATTATCTACAACTGCAGAGATCGTCATTGCACCCTTTGTGCTGACTTTATCCCAGTCCATCTTACCTTCATTTGTCAGGTAGTATTCCGGAGCCATGTTGTATGTGAAGGTCAGAGTCTTTCCTTCTTCAACATCCTTCGGTACATAGTTGAATGCCGGCAGAGATGTTGTGTTGTACCAGGTAGCGCCATTACGATAGTAGTAAGCCGCATAGGAAGAACCGCGTTCAACTTCAGACAGAACGTTTTCACCTTCTGTTACAGTGAACTTAGAACCAGCTGCGTTGCGGATCTGCGTGTAAGACGGGCCAACAAGAGTTGTCTTGGAGCTGATTGCATTTCTTTCCGGATGATATGTTTCATCGTCCTTGATCGGGTTGCCACCGAAGATATAGTTATCTTTGTTGCCTGCATACTTGATGATGTAAGTTTCATTCGTAAGAGAATCCTGCCAGTTGTTGAATACAGCTGCCATGTACGGATAACGTGTTTCTTCGTCATATGCATATTCGAGGTAGGAACCCTTATCGTTGAAGGATGGTTCGGACCAGCTGCCATAATAACCGAATACCGGAATGGAGTGTTCTTCACCGATGACACCTTCTGCAGTAGTAGCTTCTCTTACAAAGATCAGACCTTCTACATAGTTGCCATTCAGTTCTTCGCTGCCAACTTCATCCATAGAACCATTCAGGTCGATATTCGCTGTTACAGTGATTGTCTCACCAGCCGGAACGACGAGGTCAACTGCGCCGATCTTCTTCAGTGCCAGGTAAGCATCATGTGTATCTGTATCGCCATCGTTATCGATATCGGAATTTTCTTCCTCATTGATACTTTCGCGTACGCCTGTGACATATTCGAGCAGTGCTACTGCATCAGCCTTTTCAACAACACCATCGCCATTGAAGTCGAAGCCGTCGAATTCCTCTTTTGCAGCAACCGGCTGTCCATCCTTTGTGAATGTAACGATTGCTGTTCCAAGAGGCATTGTGTCTCTGCTCAGATAAGCAGTGCCGTCTTCATCAACATCGATACCCTGTGTGAACATTTCACCATCGAGTTCAACTGTTGTATCTTCATCTGTCATGTTCAGGACATCGAATGTAACAGTGTACTTACCTGTACGGTCTGCGTCTTCACCAAGCAGTGCTTTGACTTTGCCGTCTGCGTAGGAGCTTGTGTAAGCTGCCTTGTCGACTGCTGTGCCATTGACTGTTGTGCCCTTCATGATGATAGCTGTCTTTGTGTTTGCGGCTGCTTCTACATCAACCAGACCTGCGCCCTGCTTCAGCAGAGATGCATAGTACTTGTTGGATTCAAGAACGACCGGCTTAGCAGTGGACATGAGCAGGCTCAGACCGAGCTGTCTTGCTGTGAGTCCTGTCTTTGCTTCCAGGTCTGCTTCATCCATATACTGACGGAGAACAGCTGTGATACCTGTGATCTGCGGAGCTGCCATGGATGTACCGGACATATTTTCATATGCCATACCGCCCTTCGGCAGACCGTTGACGGAATAGATGTTTCCGCCCGGAGCAGTGATTTCCGGCTTGAGGTTCAGGTCACTTGTTGTACCCCAGCTGGAGAAATCGCTCATCGTATAATATTCAGCATCATAGACTTCTGTTGTGACTTCCGATGCAGACGGAACGATTACTGTTCCTTCGTAGTATGTAGCATCGTTGATTGTCTTTTCTTCACCGTTTGCGATGAACATCTGACCTTCTGCCTGTGTAACAGAAGCAACCGGAGCTGTGTAGCTGTAACCTTTCAGGTTCAGACCGATCGTACCAGGCTGGTTGTTATAGATAACAACACCAGCGGCACCGTTGGAAACAGCTGCATTTGCTTTTTCGAAGAAGCTGGAGTTACCTCTGGAGACTACTGCGATCTTACCTGCAAGAACGTCTTTCAGAGCAGCCATTTCTTCTTCTAAGCCGAAGCCTGTGATTGCAATGTACTGGTATTCACCGGCAATGCTGGTGAACGGAGCATTCTGAGCGCTGGAACCATCGCTGAAGAAGATGTTATTTCCGCCAACTTTGAACGGTGTGCCTGTGTAACCATCGTTGTCGATGGAAGCAACTGTGAACGGCTGTGTGAAGGAACCCGGGCTTCCGCCTGTAGCGAAGTTTGCATCATCTGCATAGAGTTCACCAATGCTCGGTTCAGACCAGTCATAGTTGTTACCTGCGGACATGACAGCAACTGTATCGCTCTGTGTCAGTTCAGCAAGGATCTGCATGTACTGGTTGGATGTTGTTGTCAGACCAGCATTGGAAGAACCAAGGGACAGGTTAACAGAAGCAGCACCGAGGATGATTGCGTCTTCAATTGCTACGAAGTAGTCAGAATCATATGCACCGCCGCCTTTGCCGAAGACCTTCATAACGATGATCTGTGCATCCGGTGCCTGGCCCTGTGTATGTACTTCTGTCAGTGCATCTACGAAGTTGCCTTCTGCGTCTTTGACATAACGGTTGGCTGCAGCGATACCGGAAACGTGAGAACCATGTTCTTCCTGTGTATCGTTGTCATGTGTTACATCCAGGTCCATATCAACATAGTTGAATGCATACGGAACTTTTGTAGACAGATAGACATCATCGGATGTGACTGCACCCTGTGTTTCATAATAGATGTTTGTTTCTTTGAACAGTTCATCTATGTCTGCCTTGTCGATCAGATCAACTTCTTTGTCCAGTGTGCTGATTGCATAATCAAACGCTTCCGGATCAAAGGATCTGTGGTCTGTATCCAGACCGGTATCGACGATTGCGACTGCCTGACCGGCACCGGTATAGTTGGACCATACCTGTGTTGTGTTGGTCATGTCGGAGGCTACGCTCATGTTCGGATCATCAGCCTGTTTTCCCGGTTCAACAGCTTCGTACTGGTTTTCTACGAAGACATCTTTGACACCTTTCACCGCCTTGATTCTTTCGATGGATGTGACCGGTACATTAGCGGAAATAATATTTGCGGCTAAAGTAATATTCCAGACAACATCCAGTTTTTTGCCATGCAGTGCCTGCTGAGAAATCGTGTTGGCCATCTGCTGCTGTTTTGCATACAGTCCAGCACGATAATTCTTTGCGGCGCTGTTGGAAGCGATACCCTCTGCAGCATAACCTGCTTCGAGTGTGGAACTGCCATCAAGTACGATCGATACACGAACGTTCTTGGCAACATTCTGCTCAGCTTCTACAGGCGCTTCTTCGATCTTGCCCTTCGGCTCGATGCTCTGAATGTCTTTTCCGTCTGTTTCTTCCCATGTAATGGAAGAGCCTTCGGAAGAGTCGCCTTCAGCCCTTGCAGAAATGCTGCTGAGACTGATTGATGTAACCATCATAAAGACGGCGAGAACCAGACTCAGGAGTCTCTTGCAAAGTAAACCCATTTTCTTTTCCCCTTTCTTCTTAGGATATGGATCCTGTATCAAAAAAAATAGTACCGCATCGGCCATTTCAATTCAATCATTGAGAACTGACGCGCGGCACTATTTTCAGCAAATTTTTCTTTTTGTTGTGTAACTGTTTTCAAAAATGTTTTTCTGCCGGGGACACTTGTTCCTGACGCAGGATTTTTTCCATTGGTCTGCCTTTTGCCAGCTCATCCACCAGCTTGTCGAGACGCCGTATATCACGCATCAGAGGATCTTCGATGGTCTCCACCTGAACACCGCATATTTTGCCGGTGATCCTGTCCGCTGCCGGGTTGATCTGCGGTGCTTTGCGGAAGAAATCCCCGTATGTCATACCGGTACATTCCCCCAGCTGCTCTTTCGTATACCCGGTAAGCCAGCACGTTACCGTATCCACTTCGTCCTTTGAGCGGCCTTTGCGTTCTGCCTTCTGCACCAGCAGTGCATAGACCTTTTCAAAGTCCATGTCGAAGATACTGACCCTTGCCATGTTATTCGTCGTCCGGCTGCTGTCCGTCATGTGCCTTCCACATGCACTCTCCGGTATGCAGATCGGTAAATACAGCGGTAAACGAAGAATCCTCCGGACTGCAGGCATAGATACCGTAGCGGATCGTTTTGCCGCCTTCGTACATATGGCAGACACGCATCTGTTCAAAGTGTTCCCCGTCTCTGGAACATTCTACGCAATAGTCGTCTTCCCGGCGGCTGAAGCGATACCACATGACTTTGACATCAGCCGGGATCGCAGTCGTTGCCCAGTCGGAATAGCCATGGTTGGTGACGACGGAGCCGAGATGCTGGAAGTCTTCGTTTTCGTATTCCACGGATGCTTTCAGCCAGTTCTCGCTGTCCAGATACATGACGATGCCGCACTGATCAAAGCGGTGGTGGCTGCCGGTGAAGTCGGTCTTCACGGTAAATGAGAAATACTTCTCATCGGTTTCCCACTGCAGTGCCGGTGCACTGTCATTGCGGAAATGATAGTACGTACGCTGCCACAAATCGGTATGCGGCTCGGTCGTGATCGTGATTTCATCTTCACCGATCGTGTACTCTTTTGGTTCTCTGATCCATTTGTATGTTTTCATAGTGTCCTCCTTATTATATATATGTGCTCTTCAGCCATGTGCTGAATGCTTCACACAGTTTTCTGCGGGCAAGCCGGCTTTCTTTGTGCCATGGCATCATCAGATCAAAGGCATGCATATTTACATGATAGACATCCGCGGATGCCGGTACACCGGCTTCCTGCAGATTCTTTACATATGCCATCGTTTCGCAGTAGAACGGCTCCATGTCACTGACAAATGTATAACACGGCGGCATGCCCCGGTAATCCGTTTCTTTTGCGGCAGAAGCGTACTTTGGAATCTGATCGGTACCATAGAGATCTTTCAGATACAGGGACCAGCCAAAATGATTCCGCCTGGTATTCCATATGTGGGCATGGTTGTCTCTGGAACTGTCTGTGTCATCCGCATCCATCATCGGATAGAGCGGGATCTGGAACGCAACCGGTATCTCCCCTTTATCTCTTGCATAGAGGCATACTGCCGCTGCCAGGCCGCCGCCGGCACTTTCTCCGCCTACCACCATCCGTGATGGATCAATGCCAAGCTCTTCCGCATGATCATGCATATACACAAGCGCCGCATAGCAGTCCTTCAAAGCAGCGGGATACGGTGCATGGAATGCAAGACGGTATGCCACAGAGAGCACAACTGCCCCATATTTCTCCGCAAGCATCTTGCCGGCGGAAACATCCAGCATCTCCGCCATGCCTGTCACATAGCCCCCGCCATGGATCCACAGGATGCCAGGCAACGGATGCGCTGCCTGTTTCGGACGCAGGATCAATAGTTTCCGCAGTCCTTCCCCGGTATCGATATAGCGCTTTTCTTTCAGCAGTCTGACCATTGTACTTCCTCAGAAGAACAATGCACGTGTCTGAGGCAATAGCAGTATCACCAGTATTGCTGTATAAGCAATGAGTTTTAATAACGGGAATGCATTGATCTTCCCCTTCAGTTTAACCAATACGGAACAGATAGAAAAGGCATTGAATCCAAAAGAGATCACATATGCCAGCGGACTGCCTGCCTGAAATAAACACAGGCTGGTAATTCCCTGTACGATGCCGACAACAAAGGTCACCCATCCCATCTTTCTCGCAAATGCACTGCGTTTGTCCGCATCCTGCAGTTTTTCCATGAATTTGTCGGATAGTTCCAGCGGATTCAGTTCTTTTCTTCCCAATGCATACAGCAGGCCTGTCACAATGCTGAAAACACACAGCACACCATAAAAGACACCGCACAGCATCAACGGTATGTTCTTTCCCTGCAATATCATACAGTTCACCTCTTTTGTTAAATATAGTACCAGTGTATCGCATATTGGCTCTCTCATACAAAAAATACCGTCATGCGACGGTATTGGAATTAACGCTCCCGGACAAGCTTGCCGGAAATGTGTTCAGGAATGAGTGCGAACATTGCGGTGCGCGGACCGGAATTCCTCACTTCTTTCTCGATATAATCAGAATCCTGTGTAAACTGATAACTCAGTTTGCGGGAAATGTCATAGATCGTATCGCGGTCTTCAATGAATTCCACTATGCCAAAGACGATCACGCTGCGGAATGTCAGGTACCATTCCCCTTCTGTCGGTTCACCGGCATAGACGGTATACGATACTTTGTCATGCGCTTTGAGCGCTTCGATCTTGTGACCGAACATGCCGCTGTGGAAGTAGAGCTTCCCGTCTTCCTCATTGTAGAAATGATTGTGCGGGACGCCATAGGGATAGTCATTGTCACCCAGCACACTGAGCACACCGCGCTTTTCGCTTTTCAGCAATGATACGCATTCTTCCTGACTGAGTTCCTGTTTCTTACGGACCAGGTCACGGAATTCACTCATCATACACCTCCGATGGCAATGTTGGTATCCAGCTTGGTGATGATGGCTTTGTACTGTTCGTAGATCGCCGCATGATCCGGCAGAATGTCATCGGTCAGCTGTTCAAACGGATAGACTTTGACATTTGTACGGAGTGCCGGGTATTCCCCTTCGGTATAGGTGAATGTCAGGTCTGCACGTACATTCTCATAGCTGATCTCTGTAGTTCCGTCCGGATTTGTCTTCTTGACGATATCCAGTCCGGCATTCATGCCAATGCGGTTGTCTACTTCGATCTGGGTGCTGATCATATTGCCCATTGCGAAGAAGACCGGTCTGCCGTTGACCCACTTGAATGGCTGGATGTCATGGGGATGGTTTCCGACAATGATATCTGCACCTGCTTCTGTCAGCTGCTCTGCCAGAGACATCTGCGATTCATTGACATCGTGGGAATACTCCGTTCCCCAGTGCATGGCAACGATGACTACATCGACCATGCCGTCTGCTTTTTTGACCTTATCCAGCATTTCCTGTTCATGTCCCGGATAGTAGTTGACGGTATATGCATACGGTGCTTCGATGCCGTTGGTATGTTCGCAATACGATAAGAATGCATAGCTGATGCCGTTGACTTCCCCTGTTGCGATGGCATCGTATTCTTCCTGGGAACCGTTGATGCCCTGCATGATCATTTCGCCCTTCTTGGAATTGTACCAGGACAGTGCGCTGTTGACACCGGTCTCTCCCTTATCCAGACAGTGGTTGTTGGCTGTGGATACGAGGTTGAAGCCGTTCGATAACATGAACTGTGCAAATTCTTTCGGGCTGTTGAATGTCGGATAGCCGGAAAGACCAAGCTCTGTACCGCCGATCAGTGTCTCCTGGTTGAAATACTGCAGGTCGTACGGACGGGCCACATCCATAAGCAGATTCAATTGCTTGCCAAAGTCGAAGCCGTTCTCTGTTTTTGCATCTTCGTATACCGATTCATGCAGTAAGGCATCCCCTGTCAGGAACAAGGAAGCTCTTTGTTCCGTGGACTGTGCTTCCGGTGTCGTTTCCGGTGTATTGGCAGGTTCCTGTCCCGGATCGACTTCAATGACCGGTGCTTCCGGTGTTGCCATTCCGCCGGTCGGTTTGTCATCTGTCTTCTTGCTGTTGGGACGGATGAATACCACCCAGCCCAGTCCTGCGCAAATTAACATTGCCAGTGCTATGATCGCATACACTGCGCTCTTTCTCAGACGTCTGCGTTTTGCCATTGTCCCTCCTTAGTCGGCGTAATCTCCGCCTTCAATTCCGAAGTATTCTTCAAATGTATAGAATACGTCTCTGTTATAGATCTTTGTGGCATATTCCACGCCGATATAGCGGAAATGCCATGGTTCATAGGCATATCCGGTGATGTCTTCCTTATCTTTTGGATACCGCATGATGAAGCCGTATTCATGTGCGTGATCCCGCAGCCATGCGCCTTCCACGGTGTCTTCGAATGAACGTGACAGGTCCGTGGATGTATCGCTTACACCGCACAGGTCCGTTGCCAGTCCTGTCTGATGATCGGAGTATCCCGGACGGGATGAGATCGTATCTGCATATTCCTTTCCGCGGTTGGCTACATAGCCATTGTAGAAATATGCCTGCAGGTCTTCGGAGCGGTATCCCGATCCCAGTACCAGTGTGACGCCTTCCTGCTCTGCCGCCGCAAACATCTGTTCGATGGCTGTCGCTGCTTCCTGGCGCATCTGCCAGTCCCCATAACGGGTAATGACATTGGGCTGTACCAGGTCAGCCGGTTCATATCCCTCAGGCAGACGGTGCTTCTTATTAGCTACGATCAGATAACTGTTTGTATCATAGAACACCGGGTCACTTTCCCCATACGGCTCCGGTTCCGGTGTCGGTGTGGGTTCCGGTGTTGGCTCCGGAGTCGTTTCCGGTGTTGTTTCGGGTGTCGGTGTTGGTTCCGCAGTCTGTTCGGGAGTGCTTTCCCCTTCCTGCGGCTTATTGATCTTATACAGGGTCAGTCCGCCCACTGCCAGCAGGATCACCAGCAGCACCAGACAAATCACCCGCAGTGCTTTTGTCATAGTTTCCTCCTTGATGGATATCGTTACTATCGTATCACAAATGCTTCCATTCAGCGTCAAAAGCAGGCATCCATGCATACGAAAAAACTGTATGCCATGTATCGTAACAGCATACAGTTCTCTGTGTTTGCGGCTGACGTTTGTTTTACTGCTATTGTGCAAATGCGTGTCTGCGGAAGATCTCTGTTTTTTCGAGTGCTTTGATCAGGAACCAGCCAATGATGACACTGATTAGTTCTCCCGCTGCTACTTCCAGGCCGCAGATGATCGATCCGGTAACGACGTTGTCCGGGAACAGCATCACACCCAGTTCAATACCGACGATGACCATGTTGAAGACAACAGGCATCAGGATGCTCAATACCGGTACGCCATGGACCTTGCGGTCACGGAAATAGTATGTGCAGACAGCTGCGCCAAACGTCGCAAATGTACCGATAACGGAATCCAGCATACCGGTCGGATTTACACCGGTCATGGCTCCGATCAGATTGGTCAGGAAGCAGCCCAGTGTGACACCCCAGATCCCATCCTTATATATTAATGGGAGCAGTGTCAGTGCTTCTGCAATGCGCACCTGAATGTTTCCGAAGGAAAACGGTGCGAGTGCCAGTGAAACAGCGGTGTACACCGCGGCGATCATAGCGATCTGCGTTAATCTTTTTGTATTCATTTTTTCTCCTTATTTTCGTTTTACGTCGGGTAGCCGCTACCGACGGTGGTTTCCCACAATGCTGTATTATACCTGTATCTTCAAAATATGCAATGTACAATGACCGGGATGATATGTATGTCCTGTATGAAGAGAATATTATTAATATATGCGTGCATGGTATTTCTGTGTATTATAAAAGGCATCTGTATTTGTCACAAATGCCTTGTTTATGCTTGTTTTTGCAATGATGCGGAAGGGGAGGCGCGCCATTTCTCAGCGCAATGTTTCCGCTTCGTCCGCGCCACTATGCATGCATGTTATTTCTGACGTGCTTTCATCTGCTGAATGAGCAGGGCCATGCACATGGTCTTTGCATCCGGGATCTTTCCTTCCACCGCTGCATCGATGATCTCATCCAGGCTCATGCGGGACAGATTGAGGTATTCATCCGCATCCAGATGCTGGCCACGGTAGGCACCTTTCTTCGTATAGTAGAAATCAACGACTTCCGAATCATAGGCAGGGGTAGGAAACATCTTTCCAAGATATACAAAGTCCGTGCCTTCATAGCCGGTCTCTTCTACGATCTCACGCTTTGCTGTGGTAAGCGGGTCTTCACCGTATTCCTTCTTGCCGGCAGGGAATTCGATCGTTACGCATTCCTGGGCATAGCGGTATTGTGTGACCATGAAGAATTTTCCTTCTTCATCTTCCATGGCAATGCCTACGCCGCCGGGATGTTCTACTACTTCACGGGGAACGATATCACCCTCCGGTGTACGGGCTGTATCCGAACGCACCGTGATGATCTTTCCGTCATATACGATTTCTTTCTTCAGTGTTTCTTCTTTCATATTCATAGCTGGTTCCTCACTGTTCTTATTTTACCGCAGTATGTTTATCAAACCAGCCTGTGATTTCATTCAGGCGGCGGATGCGGTGGGATGGTTTCCCGCTGCGGGAGAGTTCATGGTTTTCCCCGTGGAAAATCACAAGACGTGTTTCAATGTTGCGGACTGCCAGTGCCTGCATCATCTGGATGCCTTCGGGAAGCGGACAGCGGTAGTCTTTATCACTGTGAATAAACAATGTCGGTGTCTTTACATTGTCCGCATACCGGAGAGGGGAGTGTTCCCAGAGTTTTGCGGTATTTGCATCTCCAAACAGACCCGGTGCACCGCACTGGTCCGGTCCAAAGTACAATCCGATATCACTGATGAAAGACATGGAGATCCAGTTGGAGATGGAACGCTGTGAAGCAGCGCAGCAGAAGCGGTCTGTATGCGTAATGATCCAGTTGGTCATGAAGCCGCCGTAGGAACCGCCTGTCTCACAGACACGCTTTGGATCAATATTCGGATATGCCGCAAGCACTGCATCGGTGAAATCCATCAGGTTGTTGAAATCCACATACCCGTACCTGTCACGGATGTCCGCAAATGCATCGTCTCTTCCATCCGATCCGCGGATATTGGTATAGAAGACAAAGTAGCCCTTTGAAGCCCATACCTGCATCTCATGGAAGAAGATATCACTGTAGATGGCACGCGGTCCGCCATGTACATCCAATACAGCAGGGTATTTCTTCTTCGGGTCAAAGTCCTTTGGCATTAATACCCAGCCATGGAGTTTTTCGCCCTCACTGGTGTAATCGATACGCTGTGGTTCTGCGACATATTTATCATTTAATACATCGGTATTCAATGCAGTGATCTGGTGCGCATTCCTGCCATCCAGATCCATTTCCCATATCTCACCAAGACTGTCTTTTGTCTCACGGGCAAAGGCAATTGCCTTGTCGGAAACATCCAGGAAGAAGAGGGCACCGCCTGCATCAAACAGCACGGTTTTGTTCCTATCTGCATCGTATTTCCAGATGCAGGTATGATCGTCGTCTGTCGCAAGTGTATATACTGCATCATTGTGCACCACGCTGCTCTTTCCGCCGCCCAGCATCGTATCGCCGGCCACGGAATTATAGAGACTGCGGTGGGGATCCAGGACTGTTTCGATCCTGCCGTCATGGATCACACAGATATTGGCTGTCTCATTGACACCATATTCCTTCATATCAGAAGCCTGTGCATACAGCTGGCCATTCAGAATCATGAGGCCGCCGATACTGTGGGTGTTTTTGCCATACAGCGTCTCTTTCTTCTTTGTATCAGTATGATACGCATAGACTCTGGTATACAAAGACATGCGGCGGTCCTTGGTATTGCCTGCATAATAGACCGTATCATCCTGTACGATGAATTCCGAGACATCAAATAATGGTGCTGTAATGCGGCGTATACGGATCGTTTCGCCCGTTTCCACCATGAACAGAGCTGTCCGCTGTCCGTTCACAAAACCGGCACCGTTGAACCAGAAGGGGACTTCATCCACGACCTGATAGTCGGCTTCTTTCTTGCGTCCTTCGGATTTCTTTTTGCGTGTTTCTGCACTGTCTTTGTACGCATCCGGGTCGTTCTTATCGATCGAAGCTGTCACTGCATACAGACCGTCATGTACTTTCTTCATCTGGCTGAGTGCGAAGGGGAGTTCGATCCATTTTTGAGCTTCACCGCCCGTCACATCGATCTTATACAATTCTGTTATACCCGGTGTGCTGTCCGGTACCTGTCTTGTCACGATCAGATGGCTGTCGTCATCCCACAATACGATCGACGTACTCAGTGTAGCAGTCAATTGCTTCGCTGCACCATCTTTCGCGATCCATACATCCCGGTGATAGGTATCCTTGTCTTCCACTGCCTGTGCACACTGGAAGGCAAGCCATGTCCCATCCGGGCTGTACTGCAGATTCTCCGGATAACGGAAAGAGAGGAGGTCTCTGATTTCTACTGGTTTCTGTTTCATGATGGTATACCTCTGTTTCTGTATTCATACTATCACCGACATAGCATGAATACCTGTTTTTAAGGAAATAACGGTATTTTTCTTTGTAAATTTCCTATATTATATATGAGCGTCTTTCGAAGGAGGACCGTTATGGCTGAACGTATTCGTATTTTAGTAACATCAGATCTGCATGGAACGCTGTTCCCGCAGGATGAACTGTCCGGTGCTTTGCACGATGCAGGACTTGCCCGCATCCGCACACTGGTATCGTATCTGCGCAATGATCGTACATTGTTAGTGGATAATGGAGATGCATTCTGCGGTGCACCGCTGACTTCCTATCATATGTCCCGGTATCCGGATGAGATCCAGCCGGTGACGAAACTGATGCAGGAAATGAAATATGATTATATCAATCTGGGCAACCATGATTTCTCATGCGGCACCGAAGCACTCATGATGCACGTACAGAATGTCGGTGCACCATGTATCACCGGCAATCTGCTGTTCCATGGCAAGCCGTTTGGACCGACGTATGCCGTCCGCAAGATCGGGGAATATAAAGTTGTTCTCTTCGGCGTCACTTCCTCATTTACGGCATTGACAGAACCAAGCCGCAATCTGCGTCATTTCCAGCTGAAAGATGCCGTCGCATGTGCACGCAAGGCAGTCAGTGCAATACGCCGCATGGAGAATCCGGATCTTGTCATTGGCATGTATCATGGCGGATTTACCACTGATCCTGCTACAGGTGCTTCTTTGAAGGCAGACGCAAAAGAAAACGAAGGCAATGAAATTCTTTCCATTCCCGGCATCGATGTCCTGATCACCGGTCACCAGCATCTTTCGCTGGTTGGAAAGCAGTTGGATACTACCTATGTGCAGACCGCTGCCAATGGTCAGGAGATCGCCATGATCGATATCGATCCAAAGACAAGAGAATGCGAAGCACGTCTGCTCAAGGCAGATGTGGATGCGGATGAAGAATTCCTGGATCCGATCCGGAAGGAATATGAAGAATGCCAGAACTGGCTGGAAGAAGACCTCGCACACTGCAGCGATGATCTTACTGTTGCAGTGCCGTCTGAAGCACGTATGGATCCATCCGGCTTTGCATCATTGATCAATCACATCCAGATGGAAACCACCGGTGCCCAGTTATCTGCCTATGCGTTCTCCGACTCCTGCAAGGGATTCCCGGAAGTCGTCAAGCGCAGAGATCTCTTCCGCATTGCCAATCCATTCGGTGCATTCCTCGTCAAGAAGATCACCGGCAAGGTACTGCGTGAATATCTTGAAAAGTGCGCAGAATTCTGGACAATTAAAGATACGCACATTGCCCAGGCTTCCCGCTATGAAACACCAAAGCCGCTCCATGGACGCTATGACATGGTCAGCGGCGTGGATTACACGATCAAGGTAACCAACGATATCGGTGAACGCATCGTTTCTTTGACTTACCAGGGACAGCCGGTCGAAGACGATCAGGAATTCACCATCTGTCTGAACCGTTACCGCGCCGCAGGGGGAGGGGACTTCCCGATGTTAAAGGATCTGCCCGCTGCCGGTACCTATACACGCGATCTGATGCATATGTGCGAAGAATGGTTCAAGGACCACCCCGTACTGTCCCGCATCCAGGACGCTACAGTCATCACACTGACCAAATAATTATGCCTGCACGCATGTGTGCAGGTTTTTTTTCTCCCCCCGGTATGGAATGATGCATATTTCCGTGGTATTATGAAAGTGCACCTCCTTTCAAAGCAGTGTGTGCAAAAAAATGGGATGGTAAAAGGGTCAGGAAACTGGCCCTTTTACCATGTTCAGCACTCTCACGCGTATAAAAAAAAGACAGTGCTTTCACACTGTCCTAATCATGCCAGATGACGACATGGTCATCGCTGCCCTTGCCGATGCCTAAGGCCGCAAATGTCAATAATATGATAATGGCAAATGCACCAACCATACTCACAAGAACGAATGGAAGGGCAATCATCTCCAATACCGAATTGCACCTGCTGAGACACCCAAGAAACCGGATCAATCCGATAATACCCAAACCGAATCCGATCACGATGGCATTAAACAATTCCATGCCTGTGATGGGCTCGTGACCCTTCGCAATGAAGAACGTGTAGATGAGGAAGCCATCGATAGCGATTGCACCAACGATGAGGAATACATCCATCAATCCAAAGATCCTGGACCAGTGCGACCGTAACGGCAATACCAATATCAAGCCGAGAACACTTAATACACCAAACGCTTTCAACAAGAATTCCATGATTACCTCCCTCTTATGCAGCGTTTCCTTATCTGCAGGCTTATTGTACGGGATATCACACCGCCATGAATCACGGGGGGTTGAAAATGACCGGGATATCACCCCGGTCATTTGATACAGCAATATGTGCGATCGGTCAGATGCTGTTCGCTGCTTCGTATGCGTCCCATACAGCTTTCATGATCGTTGCTGCACCGGTCGCATCACCGACTTCATAGATCGGAACACCCAGTTCCTTCCATTCTTCTTTCAGATTCGGTGCCGGACGGAAGCCAAGTGCAGAGACGACAGTATCTGCCTTAAGCAGTTCTTTTGTACCGTCTGCTTTTTCAACACATGCGCCTTCGTCAGTGACTTCCACCAACTTTGTGGACGTATAGACTTTTACATTCTTTGCTTCGAACAGATCGCAGATCATCTGCTTGTTCGGATACGGCGCATTGGCACCGCCGGCAGACATGATGTCATCCAGTGCTTCGACGATCGTGACATCTTTGCCCTGATTTGCTTCATCCAGTGCAATTTCGCAGCCGACCAGTCCGCCGCCGACGATGACGACTTTCTGACCGATCTGTTCCGGATGATTGATGGCATCGAGGGAAGTGACTGCCTTATCCAATCCCGGGATCTTCGGTGCAGCGACATTACTGCCGGTTGCGAGAATGATGGCATCCGGTTCTTCCTTCTTAATGCAGTTGATGCATGGCTCATGGTCGAGTTTTACATTAACACCCAGTGTTTCCAGTTCTCTCTGATACCATTCATTCAGTTTGCGGATCTCCGTCTTGAAGCTGTGTGCACCGGCTTCGACGATATGACCGCCCAGGTGATCGGACTTTTCAAACAGCGTCACTTTGTATCCGCGGAGTGCAGATGTACGCGCTGCTTCCATGCCGGCAACACCGCCGCCGACAACAACGACTTTCTTATCGCCATTGCCCGGCTTCAGACCGACAACGAGTTCTCTTGCGGCCTGCGGGTTCACAGCACAGGAGGACGGAAGACCAAGTTCAATGCCTCTGCTGTAGCAGCCCATGTTGCAGCCGATGCATGGACGGATCTTGTCCACATTGCCTGCATATACCTTGTTTGGATATTCCGGATCGGCAAGGGACGGACGGCCAAGACCGATGGCATCGATCTCACCCTTTTCCACAGCTGCCAATGCAAGATCATAGTCCTGCATGCGTCCGCCGGCAATGACCGGAATACTGACTTCTTTCTTCGCAGCTGCTGCAAGCGGGATCATGAATCCCTGCGGATTGTACATCGGCGGACATGCATAATAGAACGAATCATATGTGCCGGTATCGACATCCAGGAAGTCATATCCATAGGATTCCAGCATCTTGCTGATCTGTACGCCTTCTTCCAGTGTACGGCCGACTTCTTCTTCACCGGTCAGTGTTGCCTTGTCATAGTCTTTGATATATGTCTTCAGACCAAGACGCATGCCGACCGGGAAGTCTTTTCCGCACTTTGCATGAATGCCTTCGACGATTTCTCTTGCACAGCGCAGACGGTTCTCCAGCGATCCGCCGTATTCATCTGTACGCCGGTTGAAGAATGCCATCGCCATCTGATCCAGCAGATAGCCCCAGTGCATGGCATGGATCTCCACACCGTCATAGCCGCATGCCTTGGCGACTTCTGCACCTTCAATGATATCGGCGATCTTCTGTTTGATCTGTTCTGTTGTCAGTTCCGGAGATTTCTGATCCGGATAATGCCATACCGGGTTCTCCGACGGTCCGGGCAGATTGGGATAGTTGCGTCCAAGACCAAGCGTGATCTGGCAGAAAATTTTGCCGCCGGCCTCATGGATCGCATCAGTCAGGATTTTCGCTCTTTCCTGCCAGTGCGCACTTTGGCTGATGATCGTACCCAGTGCAGAATACGGATCCACATGATAGTCCGTCGCAGCTGCACCCGGAATGATCAGTCCAAAGCCGCCTTCCGTACGTGTCTTGAGATACTTGATGAAGTTGTCCGAGAAGCCGCCCTGTTCATCATAAGTGAGCGCCCCCATCGACATTGGAAGTACCGTATACCGGTTTGGAATTTCCACTCTGGCAATCCGGTATGGTGTGTTTAAAACATCATACTTGCTCATTATGTATACACTCCTTTGTTATGTTTATTATAGTTTATTATTTTATTTTTATACGCATGCATGCTCTGAATTGCTGCAGGCATGCATTATTTGCATAGAATCCCATGCAATATAAATATTCGTTATATTTCCAGTCATCTACTATGCTATAAGCGTAATAAAAGAGGAGGAACGTATGATTTACAGAAATTTCCAGGATATACAATTATCGGCACTTGGCTTTGGTGCCATGCGCTTACCGGTTCTGCATAACAATGACCATGAGATCGACGAAGACGCTGCCCTGCGTATGGTCGATACAGCCATGAACAACGGCATTAACTACTACGATACCGCATGGGGATACCATGGCGGCAATTCCGAGACCGTACTGGGAAAGGCACTGGCACGCTATCCCCGCGACAGTTATTATCTTGCTACAAAATTCCCAGGCTATGACGCATCCAACTGGGGCAAGGTCGAAGAGATCTTTGAAAAGCAGCTGGAGAAACTGGGTGTGGAATATTTCGACTTTTATCTTTTCCACAATGTATGCGAAATGAATATCGATGCCTATCTGGATGATGAGAAATACGGCATCTTCAGCTATCTCATGAAGCAGAAGGAAAACGGACGCATCCGCCATCTTGGCTTCTCATGCCATGGCAAGATCGATGTCCTGCAGCGCTTCCTGGATGCATATGGCAGTGAGATGGAATTCTGCCAGCTGCAGTTGAATTATCTGGACTGGACATTCCAGGGCGGCAAAGACAAAGTCGCTCTGCTGGATCAGTGGAACATACCGGTATGGGTCATGGAACCGCTGCGCGGCGGTAAACTGGCAAAGCTGCCGACGGATACCGAGGAAAAGCTGCACTCCCTTCGTCCGGATGAAGAGATCCCGGCATGGGCATTCCGCTTCCTGCAGAGCATTCCTTCTATCACTATGATCCTCTCCGGCATGTCCAACGAAGAACAGCTGCAGAAGAATCTGAAGACTTTCTCTGTCGAAAGACCGCTCACACAGGAAGAAAACCACATCCTGCTGGAAGAAGCAGGGAAAATGCTGAAGAAGGGGACTGTGCCATGTACCGCATGTCACTATTGTGTCAGCCACTGTCCGATGTCCCTCGACATTCCGCATCTGCTCTCTCTTTACAATGAACATGCCTATACCGGCGGCGGCTTCATCGCTCCGATGGCATTGAGCGCTCTTCCGGAAGACAAGCGTCCGCAGGCATGCATCCAGTGCCACAGCTGTGAGCAGGTATGTCCGCAGCAGATCCATATTCCGGATGTACTGACAGATTTCAGCGCCAGACTCGGATGAGCATGAAGCATCTGGATGGAATCACCGCATGTATGGCAATGCTGTTATGCGGGTGTGCTTCCAACACAGCAGAACAGGAGGAAGAAACAGCCATGGTGCATACATTTGACTTTGAAACAAAAACCGTCCTTCTCAACAGCGGCTATACCATGCCAATTGTGGGTCTTGGCACATATGCACTGGACCATGATACATGCGTAAATTCGATCATGGCGCTGATGGAACACGGCGGTCGTCTGATCGATACCGCCTATATGTATCACAACGAAGAAGCAGTCGGTGAAGGTGTCCGCAAAGCCATGAAGGAATTCAACATTCCCCGTGAAGACATCTTTGTGATCACAAAACTATATCCCAACCAGTTCCATGATCCGGAAACAGCCATTGAAGAAGCACTGCGCAAACTGGACATCGGCTATATCGACATGATGCTTCTGCATCATCCCGGTACGGATGATGTCAAAGCCTACAAGGCAATGGAAACCTATGTTAAGAAGGGACTGATCCGCTCTCTTGGCCTATCCAACTGGTATGTAAAAGAACTGACAGACTTCCTGCCGAAAGTAACGATCACACCATCTCTGGTGCAGAACGAGATCCATCCCTATTACCAGGAACAGGACGTTGTCCCATTCATCCAGGAGAAGGGAATCGCTGTGCAATGCTGGTATCCGCTGGGCGGACGCGGCTATACCAGAGAGCTTCTCAATGATCCGGTGATCGTATCCATCGCGGATGCACATGGTGTCTCTGCTGCCCAGGTCATTCTGCGCTGGGATCTGCAGCGCGGCATCATCGTCATTCCCGGCTCCGGCAATCCCGACCATGTCAGAGAAAACCTGGACCTCTTTGATTTCTCTTTGACAGAAGAAGAAATGGAACAAATCAACGCACTCGACCGGAACGAAAAACATGACTGGTACTAATAGCGTATTCCTGTGCGATAATACGTACAGGAGTACGTTTTTATGATGCAGAGAATATCCGATACAGAAGTTATATTTGGTTCCTATCCGCAGACAGAGATCCCTGGTCCGCTGTCTGCCGGCAATCCTGCACGCATGCTGAAAACACCATCGCAGGAATACGAAGCGATGCTGCAGAAAGAATTCCTGCAGGGTAAAGGTCCGCTTTGGATGGATATGATGCACAAAGACGGCACGATGATCCGTCAGCGTGTTGTTTCCGCTTTTCCAAAATATTACAAGTATGAGCCGATCGTATGGCAGATCCTGTCAGAAACAGAAACGGAAATGGAACTCGTTTCTGCTTCTGTTCTGGATGGACAGGTCTTTCATCCGCAGTATCATACTGTGCATATTCCATTTACAGGTACATGGCACTATATTCTGAATACTGCCATCCCTGCATCTGTGTATGATCATAGTTTTCTCTGCCTCTGGCTCAATACAGTCTTTATGACCACTGCCTTCAGCAAAGAACAGCAGGGTCATCTGCTGGAAACACTGCCCGCCAATGATGTATTATCCACCTATAAAAGCGATGCACTGCCGGCAGTGCGCCCCTGCATCACCCTGATCAGCAAAAGCGAATACGAGACACTTGGATGCCCAGCCAAATCTATGAGTGACTATGCCCAATGTTCTTCCATCAATGACTGGTGGCTGAAGGATCCCTGGCATGACAGCTTCAGCGATACCAAGGAAGAAGGCGCTCTGGTCACGACCGCCCGCAAAGGATTTGGTGATGTAGATCGTCTGTGCGGCATCGTCCCGAAAATACGCATTCGAAAGTAACATATACTGCAAAACAGGAGGATTATATGCCAAAAGTATTGTTGATCAATGGAAGTCCCCATCCCAATGGATGCACTGCCCGCGCCCTCAAAGAAATGATCCCTGTCTTTGAAAGCCAGGGAATCGAAGCAGAACTCATTCACATTGGAAACAAAGACATCCGCGGATGCATTTCCTGCAACACCTGCAGCAAGACCGGCAAATGCGTGTTCAATGATGCTGTTAATGAGACAGCAGCTAAATTTGAACAGGCAGACGGACTTGTCATCGGCAGCCCGGTCTACTACGGTTCTCCCAACGGTACTGCACTTGCCTTCATGGACCGTCTGTTCTACAGCACACCGTTCTCCAAAGTAAACAAAGTCGGTGCTGCTGTTGTCAGCTGCAGAAGGGGAGGCAACACGGCTTCTTTCGATGTCCTGAACAAATACTTCACCATCTCCGGAATGCCTGTGGCTTCTGCCAATTACTGGAACCAGGTTCATGGCTTCACTGCAGAAGACGTAGAAAAAGACCTGGAAGGCCTGTGCACCATGCGCAATCTTGCCCGTTCCATGTCTTATCTCATTCATGCTCTCGCCGCTGCCAAAGACGCATGCGGAGCACTGGAATTTGAAAAAGGTCCTTTCACCAGTTTCCCGGACGGAAAATGACCCATACTGCCGCAGGTTAACCTGCGGTTTTTTCATATCCTGCGTTATATTTTTCTCAGATCGTATATTTTTACCTGTTCTGAGAAAAATATAACATGATTTTATTCGGTTTTCTGTTCATTCGGCCGGTGAATATTCTGATATTCCTTGGGGGATATGCCGTATTCTTTTTTAAATGCACGGTAGAACGAAGAATAATCGGTAAACCCATAGCGCATATACGCAGCTGTAGCGTTTTCCCCGCTTAAGAGACGCTCCGCAATGCTTTCCAGACGGCGCCGCGTAATATACTGATGCAGCGAGATGCCGTAATGATCATGGAACAGATGCGACAGGTAGTATTTTGATACAAAAAATTCCAGGGCAATGCTGTTCAAAGAGAGATCATTTGTCAGATGCGTATTAATATGACGCACTACGGAAGACAGCAGGTCATCCGCAGAATCCTCCGGTTCTTCCAGCTCATGGATACGCCGGATCAATGACAGCAATAGTTCATTGACCGATAAAACAAGCATGGCACTGCGGCCGAAGCGCTCCGTATTGACTTCTTCCAGCAGACGGATCAGCTTTGCGTGCAGGGTATGACAGTCCGTCTCCGGCAGATGATACACGTATGTACCGGTCTTTCCCGTATGATCGATCAGCCAGCGGTAGGCATCTGACTGGTCCAGCAGGCCGGCATAGTACTGCCGTGACACCCAGAACACAAAACGCCTGTATGGTTTTTCCGGAGTCAATACACTGGCACGATGACGGATCCCGGGCGGCACAACAACAATATCTCCGTATGTCAGCGGGATATTGTCTTTATTGATCTGCATTGCGACATCCCCATCCACAAAGAAATAGAATTCATAATAATCATGCGTATGGGGAGAGACCGAACGAAAACCGGTGTCACTGTAATAGAAAATTTCAAAGTCCTCCGAAAGCATGTATTGTCTGGATGTAAATGGAGAATAATAGGGCTGTTTCATATTTTGATTGTATCGTGCTTAACAACTTTTGCAATATCTGCAACAATGAATTTCAGTGTCACTTTTTTCGCATCTGCGCCATAATGGGTAATGAAAAAGGGTACAAATATATGAAAATTACATACTTTGGAACGACAACACTTCTCTTCGATGACGGAAAAGATCAGATCCTGTTTGACTGTCATTTTACAAGACCATCCCTGCCGGACTATATCCGCAGTAAAGAAACCGTATCGGATACTGCTTTGATCAATGAACTGCTGCGAAAGCATCACATTGACCGTCTGCGTGCAATCTTTATTTCGCATACCCACCATGATCATGTGCTGGATGCGCCATATACTGCGCTGCAGACCGGTGCGGTCATCTATGGTTCTTCTTCCGCCATGAATGTCGCAAGAGGCGGAAATGTACCGGAATCCCAAATGGTGCAGTTTGCGGACAACACATCCTATACCGTTGGAAATTACCGCATCACGGTCATTCCATCCCTGCACTCCAAGCCAACGATTCTCAACAATGATCTGGGAGAGACGATCGATGCACCATTGGTGCAGCCGGCGAAGCTGCGTGACTACAAAGAGGGCGGTTCCTACGACTTCTATTTCGAAACACCGGAAAAGACCTATATGATCCGTCCCAGCTTCAATTACATCAAAGGACAGATGGACCCCTACAAGGCAGATATCCTCTTCCTTGGTGTAGCCGGTCTTGCCAAGGCAGATGCAGAGACGGAAAGAACGTTCTTTGCCGAAACAGCCGCAAAACTGCAGCCAAAGCTGATCATCCCGGTACACTGGGATAACTTTTTCTCCCGTCTGGATGTGCCTGCCAGAGGCATGGTTCCGCTGGTAGAGCATACAGAAGTGGTCTTCTTCAAACTGATGCAGTACTGCGAAGAGCACCAGATCGACTTCGTCGTGCAGATTCCGCGTACATCCATCACTTTATAATCGACATATAAAAGATATGTCGATTGTCATGCATGGCTTCTTTTCTTACAGTTAAAGAAACAGGAGCACTGCCATGAAATTAACATATATCTTTGTCCATGGTCTGTCCGGATGGGGCAGCTATGAGGACCAATACCACCGCATGCCGTATTGGGGAATGAACGGGGGAGACCTCATGGTCTTTCTGCGTTCCATGGGCTATGCATGCTACGCTGCTTCCGTATCACCGACCGGCAGTGCATGGGACAGGGCCTGTGAACTGTATGCACAATTGTCCGGCACACAGACCGACTACGGCATCGTACACAGCCACACATACCAGCATGACCGTTTTGGCAGAGATTTCTCCCGCCGCTCTCTGATTCCCTACTGGGACGAAGAAACACGGCTTGTACTGATCGGGCATTCCTTCGGCGGTGCCACGGTCCGTCTGTTTGCGGAGTTATTGGCAAATGGGGACCCGGTAGAAAAGAAGACCAGTGATGTATCCCCGTTCTTTGCCGGGGGAATGGCAGACCGCATCCACAGTGTCGTAACACTTTCAGCACCGACCAACGGCACCACTGCCTATGATCTGTTTGAAGATCCTTCCTTTGATCCTTCCAGCATCAAAGTACCGCTGCGGCATCGTATTCTTGCCCGCATGATGTCCATGGGCACCAGTCCAAAAAAAGACGGACGGGATGTGCGGGACTATGCCGGCTATGATATGCATATCGACAATGCACTGGCAATGAACGCACGCATTGCGACGCTTCCCACTGTGTATTATTTCTCCGTACCATGCTGTGCCACTACGATGCAGGAAGATGGCACCCAGGCACCGGACAAGTCCATGGAACCACTGTTCAAGATGCGTTCCAGACAGATCGGCTGCTACACCGGCAAAACAAAAGGAGGGTTCGTGATCGATGCCTCCTGGCAGGAAAACGATGGTCTGGTCAATACCGTCTCTTCCATTGCACCTTTGCATGCGCCAAAGAAACCGCTTGATCCGGATCATATCGAACCGGGTATCTGGAATGTCTTCCCCACACTGCATGAAGATCATATGTGGCTGCAGGGAGGACTCGTACATACCCATGATATACGGGACTTCTATCTCAATCTTCTGCAAATCATTGAGAAGACACCGCACTAGCACTATGCACCATATTCATCCAGCCAAGGAACGCTTCCATGGCATGGCTGATATAGGTGCCTTTTTTATAATACAGACAACTATCCCGTCGTAATCGGAGGAAAGACAGTCAATCCCGGTGATATCATCGTCGGTGACGCAGACGGTGTGATCGTGATCGATCCTGCTGCAGCCAAAGAAATTGCTCAAGCCACCCGAGGCATCGAAGCCAAAGAAACCGGAATCATGAAAAACAATCTGGAACATGGCACATATGATCGTCCATGGGTACTGGATAAACTAAAAGAGATCGGATGCGAAGGCATCTGATCCCTATACTCCCCAGCAGACCATTACGGTCTGCTTTTATTCTTTGATCCGCTCCAGAAATTCTTCCAGCCGTTTCTCCAATGGCGGTACATGTGCATCCATCCAGTGCTGACGGGAGAGATAATACTGGAATGCCGGACCAAGTTCTTCTTCATCCAGCTTTAACGGCAGTATCTTTTCGATTCCCTTGCCCAGATGATTGAATGCCAGGTCGATCTCATTCAGCACATGCTGGGACTGCAGACTATTTTCACTGATAATGACAACAAAGTGCGTGGACTGACGAATGGCATTCACAATTGCTTCGGCATAATTTCCGGAATGAATATCCCTTGGTGCATACCATGCCTTGATGCCGCTGCGCTCCAGCTTTGCACACAGGTTATCTGCGACATTCTTATCCTTGGTGGAATAGCTGATGAATACACGCCTGTCACTGTTTCCGGTAAATTGCGGCGATACGCGCACCGGATGTTCCAGATCATACTTGGTATCCAGAGCCTTCGCAAACTGGTATGCCATCGGCTGTCTCTGCGTAATGACATGTATTTCTTTTACGTGTTCATTGTTCTTGAGGAAATTCACGCACTCGTTCAGCACCGGGATCAGGATCAGATCCAGTGATATCTTCTGATGTCCCCCACCGACAATGGGAAGACCGATTCTTTCGACTTTTATACCGTTCATGGCAGCGATCTCCAGCATGCGGAAATAAGACTGTATGACCGCTATGATCTGTTCTCCCCGGGACTGACCGGTCCGGTTTTCCCGGTAATCTGTCAGTTCCATGACACCGATCCTCTTAATGGGAAGGTCTGCACCATGAATTTCCTGTGACAGCCATACGTGGGCTGTCTTGCGCAGATCGATCTCCGGATGCGTACTCAGTTCCATGACCGAGATACCGCCATCCCGCAATGACCGCATCAATGAACGCGGCACCGGTGAATAATCATAGTAAAAGGAAGACGCCGTCATGATATCCAACGGTTCATCCAGTTCCCCTATATTCATGACATGTACAGCAATGGTCTTATCCCCATACATGGTTTGTATCGTTTTCCGATTCAGTGCGGAACCGGCATCACTCAGTTTCATATACTTACTCCTGTGTCTTCAGATGCATCGACAATAGATTGATAAAGAAGATCGTTGTGATCGCAGGATCCGGTTCGAGAGGGGACTGGATCGTCTTCCGGTCCGGAAGAACGATCACCCGGTCACAGTACTTCGCAGCCTCATGCTTCGGTGCACAGGTCACCAGCACGATCTTCGGACGGTTCTCACATTCCGACAATTCTTTGATCAGCGATACAAAGATCTTGGACCGTACGGAGAATACGATCAGCATATCCTCTTTGCGGCAATAGGAATCCAGTTTGAATACCTCATCGTATGGGATCATCTCTGAAGAATACCGGTAATTGAGCAGAGCAGTATTCATTAACTGCGCCGAGGCACGGGAGCGGTGATAGCCGGTCACGAAGATATGACGGGCTTCTCCGATCTCTGCGGCAATCTCTTCCAGGAGATCCGCCGGGAATAATTCCTCCGTCTTCTCCAGAAGACGCGCTGTCTCGGAAGACAGGGTAATATTCTGGGCTTCTTCTGCCATGTTGTTTTTATTGCGCGCAATATCGTAGCGGAACTCCGCATAGCCGGAATAACCGATCTTTTTGGCAAAGCGCGTTAATGCCGGCTGGGAAAACCCATACTGTTCCGATATTTCTGCTGTATCCGTACGTGCAAACAGCTCCGGATCCGCCATGACTGCTTCAGCGATCTTTTTATCCGTCGGCGTCATCTGGTCAGCTGCCATCCGTATTCTATTTAAGAGACTCATTGTATTCACCTCGGTCACAATTATTATACCAGTGGATTCAAAATCACATAAATTCGAATTAAATGAATATTCATTCAAATTTATTGAATTTACTATTGAATGTATATTTATCACGTGGTATATTCTGGGTGTACAAAGTGAATGTATATTCAGAAAGAGGAGGAACACATGACTCAAACTAAAACTTCATTCATGGATAAAATGTCCGCATGGATGGAACAGCACATCGTCCCGATCGGCACAAAGATCGGCAACCAGCGCCACCTCGCCGCGATCCGTGACGGTCTGGCAATCCTGATCAACGTTACTATCGTCGGTGGTTTCGCAATTCTTCTCGCCCAGCCGCCGATCCCGGCTTCGATTACCGAGCCTTCCAACTTCTTCTATGCTTTCCTGCTTGCGTGGAAAAACTTCGCAGCTGCACATGTCGGCACACTGCTGATCCCGTACTACCTGACGATCGGCATCATCAGCCTCTATGTTGTATGCGGTGTTGCTTACACACTGGCAACGAAATATAAACTCAACGGCATCAACAACATGCTTTCTGCTCTGCTTGTTTACCTGTGCGTATCCGGTGCAGTCAACCTTGAAACAGCGTCCATCACAATTGGAAACCTTGGTGCCGGCTATATGTTCGCTGCCATGATCACCGGCATCCTGGTCGTTGAGATCGCCAAGTTCTTCCGCGATAAGAACATCACGATCAAAATGCCCGACTCTGTTCCGCCGAATGTCGCTGCGACATTCTCCGCATTACTGCCGCTGTGCTTCAGCGTTGTCGCATTCATGGCTCTGGATGCCATCATCAAGGCAGTTACAGGTGCCGGCTATGCAAGCCTCATCTACACGATCTTCCAGCCGCTCATGCGCGCTACCGGTTCTCTGCCGTCCGTTCTGCTCATCAACATCCTGATGACAACATTCTGGTTCTTCGGCATCCATGGCGGAAACATGCTGTCTGTCGTAACAAGCCCGATCACAACAGCTGCACTGGCCGCAAACGCAGAAGCAATGACTTCCGGACAGGCTCTTCCGTATATCTATGCCGGCTCCATGAGTACTGTATTCGGCAACTGGATGACGTATAATGCTCTCGTACTGGTACTCTTCCTGTTCGCAAAGTCCAAACAGAACAAGAGCATTGCAAGAGTCGGTGTTGTACCGTCCCTCTTCAATATCAATGAACCGCTGATCTTCGGTATTCCTACTGTATTAAACGTCTACACATATATTCCGATGCTCATCTGCGGATGCTTCAACTGTGCTGTATACTATCTGCTGGCTGCCGCAAATGTCGTAGGCCGCTTCTATATCACACTGCCATTCACCATCCCCGGACCGCTGCAGGCATTCCTGGCAACTGGTGATGTCAAAAACATCCTGTTATGGATCGTCCTGTTCGCTGCTGACATCGTAATCATGCTGCCGTTCATCAAGGCATATGATGGTCAGCTCGTTAAACAGGAAGCCGGCGAAGAAGAATAATAACTGCAATGGATCAAAGGAGGTAATACATGGTCAAATTCACAAAAGAACAGATCACAGAACATATATGGCGCTTACGAGGCCTGGGAGATGTCTGTATGTATTATGTCCGGGGATCCGCCAAAGGTGCACTGATTGACACAGCATACGGCGTAGGGGACCTGAAGGGATTCGTTGAAAACGAATTCCATCAGCCCTACGACGTCATCATCACCCACGGTCACGCCGACCACGCCAACGGTATCTCCCAATGGCCGGCAGTATACATGAATCACAGAGACATCGATCTCTACTACACACGCAGCGATATCGCCTTGCGCAAACAGATGCTCAGACGGACCGTCCCGGACATCGATGCATATCCCGAGGAAGACTTCCACTCCACCTTTCATGGAACCTTCCTTCCCCTGGATGATACAATGACATTCGATCTTGGTGACTGCACCATCCGTACGATCCTGGCACCCGGTCATACCCAGGGCATGATGGTCCTGCTGGTGCCGGAAGACCGCACAGCACTCTTCGGAGATGCCTGCGGCGTATCCACCTTCCTGTTCCGGGATGAAGCTTCTACTGTCGCAGAATACTGCAATACACTGAAGAAACTCAAACAGTACGAAGACACCTATGACCGTATCCTCCGCCAGCACGGCACCTGTGAATCTCCCAAGTCACTCCTGGATGAAAACCTCGAAGTCGCAGAAGAGATCCTTGCCGGCAAAGACCACCATATTCCATTTGAGTATATGGGATACCATGTATGGATGGCTGAACCGGTCGATCCCGTCACATTCCAGAGAGTGGACGGCAAATCCGGCAATATTATCTACGCAGATAATAAAATTCGCTGATATTATTAGGCGGTGGGATTCTCCCGCCGCCTGTATTTTATTGTTATGAGGTAATGACCATGAACCTGAATGAACTATTTCTTTTGCAGTTTATGATGTTTGCCGAAATGATCGTCGGTTACCTGCTCTGTATGACAGGTGTGCTTTCTCCCAAAGACCGCTCCGTCTTTTCCAAAGCAGTGATCAATGTCTTTCTGCCATGCAGTATTGTAAACTCTTTTCTTACCCGTCCTGATTCCAATGTACTGCAGGATTTTCTGACCGTATTGCTTGTATCGATCATGATCCAGGTCTTCTGCACCATCCTTGCAAACGTCCTGTATCGCCGTACACCGGCAAACCAGAAACCCATCCTGCAATATGCCACGGTATGTTCCAATGCCGGCTTCCTTGGCAATGCCGTCGCAGAAGGCGTATATGGTGAACTTGGCCTCTTATACGGACAGATCTATCTCATCCCGCTTCGTATCGTCATGTGGACAGCCGGCATCTCCTACTTTGAAGGACAGTCCGACTGGAAGACCAAAATACGCAAAATCATGACGCATCCCTGCATCATTGCGGTCACGATCGGTTTATGCATCATGCTTACCGGCATCACACTACCCGCTGCTCTGACCCGTACAATGACATCCCTTGGACGCTGTTCCACACCGCTCATCATGGTATTCCTCGGCATGGTACTGGCAGAAACCGGCGTCAAAGGCATGATCAACAAAGATACCCTCAAATTTGCGCTGCTCCGCCTCATTTTGATTCCCTCTGTTGTGCTGCTGTTCTGCCTCTTATTCCATGTTGACAGCTTCATCACCGGTCTTTCCGTGCTCTTAGCAGCCATGCCTGCCGGAAGCACCACCTCCGTATTAGCCGAGCAGTATCACAGTGACGTTGCCTTTGCCTCCAATATCGTCGTATTCACCACCATCGGATCGATCCTGCTTCTGCCGGCATGGGTATTGTTGTTACAGATGCTTTAACACTAAAATACCTTACTAACCTGCAGACCGCCGTCCTCAGAGACGGCGGTCTTTTTATACATTTTCCGGTAAGTTGTAACATATATTTCTTTTCAATTATCTTTCGCACTGTCAGTGTAATAATTGATTGAATATAATGTATATACATTCTATTTTATATTGCTTTATAAGATATAAAAACCGTCTTTTCACACCTACTCATTTTGGTGTCTGAAGGAGCTCATCTAATCGATGCAGGAGGATAGGATAATGCAAAAAACAAACAAAAGGGTATTGAGTATTCTGCTAACATTCATGATGATACTGGGGTCACTTCCGGCTTCCGTGCTGAATGTCCGCGCAGAAGAAGATTCTTCTCCGGAAACAACAGCAGAAACGATTTCGGAAGAGGAACAGGACGAAACTTCTGCTGAGGGGGCAGAAGTCGAACAGCCGGAAGAAGCAGCTGTTGAAGAGACAGCGGAACAGCCGCAGGAAACAGCTCCGGAAATTCCGGAAGTAACTGCTGATGAGGAAACTTTGGACGAACTCCCGGCAGAGAAAGAAGTTGAGGTGACGTCCGAAGAACTGGCTGAAGAAGAAACGGATGAGATTCTGTATCCTGCATTCCGCGGCACCGCAGCGATCGACGGCATCACGGTTTCCGTATCTGCCGAAGAAGGCGTGTTCCCGGAAGGTTCCGTTCTTCTTGTGAAGCGTATTTCTGCCGAAGAACAGCAGTTCGTGGAACAGGCAGTAGAGAACATGCGTGCGGAAGACGCAAAAGTAGCTGCTTCCTATACGTTTGATATCAAAGTACTGGGTCCGGAAGGAAATGAAATCCAGCCCGCGGACGGTCATTCTGTAACAGTTGCGTTCGCCGCTGCGGAAGTCATGGATCAGAACCTGAACGCTGCCGTTTACCATGTTGCCGACGGAGAGGCACAGATGCTGGATACCAGCAGTACCGGAAACACAGTAGCAGCTGTATCCGACGGATTCTCTTACTATACCGTCGAATTTACGTACGGAACCATGCAGTATGTACTGCCCGGTGAAGGAACCGTTGAACTCAGCACGATCCTGAGTGCATTGGGACTGACTGGTGAAGTGACAGATGCTGTAAGCAGTGCGCCGGAGTATTTCTCTGTTGAGAATACCGACGGTACATGGAAAGTCATTTCCCATAAATCCTTTACATCGGAAGAAACCCTGACAGTTACGATCAACGGTATTGAATATGTCATTGCCGTA
>JAFYHC010000099.1 GCA_017539385.1 Solobacterium sp.
CTCTTTGATGAAAGCGGCATACTTGCCATTGGCGAAGATGCAGAAGAAGCGGACTGCGTGATCGATGCACAGGGACTGTATGTGCTGCCGGGGCTGATCGATGTGCATGTGCACTTCAGAGAGCCTGGTTTTGAAGAAAAAGAGACGATCGCCAGCGGTTCCAGAGCCGCTGCACGGGGTGGTTTTACCACCGTTATGCCGATGCCGAATCTGAAACCGGTGCCGGACAGTGCGGAAACGATGCAGAAAGAGCTGGATATCATTCAGAAAGACAGCATTGTGCATACCATGCCCTATGGTGCGATCACAAAGAATGAAGCAGGTCAGCAGCTGGCAGATCTAGAGGATCTCTTTGCACTGGGCATCCGCTGGTTCTCCGATGACGGTGTCGGGATGAATGATCAGAAACTGATGGAAGAAGCACTCCGCTTCACCCGTACGCATGACTGCATCATTGCCTGCCATACGGAAGACCTTGCTTACCGGGCACCGGGAGCGAGCGTGCATGAGGCACCGTATGCCTATGAACATGGCTGGAAGGGCATACCGGATGAATGTGAAAGCGAACCGCTGACCAATGATCTGATGACCGCAGCCAAAACCGGCGGAAAGTACCATGCATGCCACATTTCTTCGCATAAGAGCGTGGAAGCACTGCGCGCCGCAAAGATGGCAGGTGTTGACTGCAGTGCGGAAGTGACGGCACATCATCTTCTTCTGGAAAATACCGATGTCAAAGGCACCAACTGGAAGATGAATCCCCCGCTGCGCACACATGAGGACAGAATGTCCCTGATTGAAGCGCTGGAAGACGGCACACTGGACTTCATTGCCAGTGATCATGCGCCGCATACAGTCTTTGACAAGGCAAAGCCAATGTCCCAGGCGGCATTCGGTATCGTTTCACTGGAAACGAGCTTCCCGCTGCTGTATACACATTTTGTAAAAGAGAAGAAACGCTGGACACTTTCACAGCTGGTTTACTGGATGTCTAAGCGTCCGGCTGAGCGCTTTGGATTAAATGACCGCGGTGAGATCGTCGTCGGCCGCAGGGCAGATCTGATCCTGGCGGATCTGGATCATGAATATGCCATAGACGCAGATACATTCTTCTCAAAGGGAAAGAATACACCGTTTAACGGTGTTACGGTATGTGCCAGAACGGTGCGTACGATCGTAGACGGCAAAACGGTCTATGAGGAAGGAGAATCCCATGCGCGATGAAACGGCAGTCATTCTGGAAAACACTGCGATCGCACCGGATATCTTCCGGATGGTGTTAAGGTGCACGATGGAAGAAGAGGTGCACTGCGGACAGTTTGTACAGGTGCAGGTGCCGGGATATTTCCTGCGCCGGCCGATTTCCGTCTGTGAATGCATAGACGGCACGATGACGCTGGTATACCGGGCTGCAGGAGATGGAACAAGGGAAATGAGCCGCATGAAAGAAGGCGATGAAGTACAGATCTTCGGTCCGCTTGGAAACGGCTTCCCGCTGGAAAAAAAGGATGTCATCCTGATCGGCGGCGGGGTAGGCGTTCCGCCGCTTGTGGAAACAGCCAAGGCATACCGTTCGTTCGGCAGAAATGTGACTGTGTGTCTGGGATTTGCTTCGAAAGAAGCAGTGATCCTGCAGGAGCGGTTTGAGCAGCTTGGCTGCAATGTGCTGATTGCAACGATGGACGGCAGCGCCGGCACAAAAGGCACAGTCATTGATGCGCTGCGTGAAGAGGGAATCGAAGAGGGATTCGTGCTGGCGTGCGGACCTCTGCCGATGCTGAAGGCGGTATCGGAAAAATATCATGACGGCTATATCTCACTGGAAGAGCGTATGGCATGCGGCATGGGAGCGTGCATGGGATGCGTGATTCCGGACCAGGAAGGCAATGCAATGCGCATCTGCAAAGACGGACCGGTCTTTGCCATCGGAAAGGCGGTGCTGTAATGGATCTGTCTGTAAAACTGCCGGGATTGAATCTGAAGAATCCGATCATTCCGGCCAGCGGCTGCTTCGGCTATGGCCGTGAGTTTGCTGAACTGTATGATCTTTCGCGTCTTGGCGGCATTGCGATCAAAAGCGCGACGCCCAAAGAGCGCTATGGAAATCCGACACCGCGTATTGCGGAAACACCCATGGGCATGCTGAATGCAATTGGACTGCAAAACCATGGTGTGGACTGGATCGCGGAAAATGAACTTCCCTGGCTGGCGCAGTTTGATACCGAGATCATTGCCAATGTGGCAGGGGCAGTGGAAGAAGACTATGTGGAAGTCATCCGCCGACTGAATGAATCGGATGTCGTAAAGGCATATGAACTGAATATTTCCTGTCCGAATGTACGCCATGGCGGCATTGGCCTGGGAACAGATCCGGCACTTGCCGCAAAGGTCACACGGATGGCCAAAGAAGCTGCTACGAAGCCGGTATATGTCAAGCTGACACCCAATGTCACCGATATTACAGCCATTGCAAAAGCAGTGGAAGAAGCCGGTGCAGACGGCCTGGTGCTGATCAATACGCTGCTGGGGATGCGGATGGATCTCAAAACAGCAAGACCGCTGCTGGCAAATACGACCGGTGGTCTGTCCGGACCGGCGATCAAACCGGTCGCAGTGCGCATGGTCTACCAGTGTGCAAAAGCCGTTAAGATCCCGATCATCGGCGTCGGCGGCATCACGACTGCAGAAGACGTACTGGAATTCCTGTATGCCGGAGCCAGTGCCGTGGAAGTCGGAGCAGCCAACTTCCGCGATCCGTATGTATGTCTTAAAATTATTGATGAACTGCCGGCAGTGCTGGCAAAGTATGGAAATACCTCGGTACAGGAGGCAATCGGAAAGGGATTGGTATGAGCAGAACAATTATTGCACTTGATTTTTCTACCCGTGAGGAAGTCCTGGACTTTCTGAAACAGTTTGATGAGCCGGTCTATGTCAAGGTCGGCATGGAACTGACCTATGCATGCGGACTGGACATTGTCCGTGAGATCAAAAACATGGGCCATAAGATCTTCCTGGACCTGAAGCTGCATGATATCCCCAATACCGTCAAAGGCGGAATGAAGAACCTTGCCCGTCTTGGCGTGGATATTGTCAACTGTCACTGCAGCGGCGGCATCGAAATGATGAAAGCTGCAAAAGCAGGCATCCTGGAAGGAACACTGGAAGGACAGCAGCCGGCCAAGGTCATCGGCGTTACCATCCTGACAAGCACCTCCAAAGAAGCAATGAACAATGAACTTGGCATCGAAGGCGAAGTCATTGATACCGTCGTGCGCTATGCGAAAAATGCAAAAGAAGCAGGACTGGATGGCGTGGTTTGCTCTGTACATGAAGCACGTGCGATCCATGAAGCATGCGGCCAGGACTTCCTGACGGTTACCCCGGGCATCCGTCTTGCCGGCGGGGATGTGCATGATCAGAAGCGTGTCGCGACACCTGCCTATGCACGTGAGCAGGGATGCGATATGATCGTTGTCGGCCGCTCCATTACCAAGAGCAGCGACCCGGCAAAAACATACCGTGAGATCGAAGAGGATATGAACTGATGGAAGAATACAAGAAAGAGTTTGTGCAGTTCATGCTTAACTGCAATGCATTGAAATTCGGTGATTTCACATTGAAATCCGGAAGAAAATCCCCGTTCTTCATGAACGCCGGCGCCTATGTCACAGGCGGACAGCTGAGCCGTCTTGCCAAGGCATATGCCAAAGCGATCCATGATAACTTCGGCCTGGATTTCGATGTCCTTTTCGGACCGGCCTACAAAGGCATTCCGCTTGCGGCTGCAACGGTCATTGCCATCTATGATCTCTATGGCAAGGAAGTGCGCTACTGCAGCAACCGCAAGGAAGTCAAAGACCATGGCGACACCGGCATCCTGCTTGGCAGCAAGCTCAGGGACGGCGACCGGGTGATCATGATCGAAGATGTCACCACCAGCGGCAAGTCCATGGAAGAGACGGTTCCGATCGTGCGTGCCCAGGCAGATGTCACGATCAAGGGACTGATCGTATCCTTAAACCGCAATGAGCGCGGAAAGGGCAATGAGACCGCTCTGCAGGAAGTCAGCAAACTGTACGGCTTCCCGACAGCTGCCATCGTTTCCATGCCGGAAGTCATTGAGCTCCTGGAGGAACAGGGGAAACTGGACGCGGATCTCAAGGCCCGTCTGGATGCCTACTATGCGCAGTACGGACCAATCGCTGAATAAGCTGAAAACGCCTGAAAAACAGTAAAAAAACGTTGTTCAAAGATGCTGTGTGTGCTATATTTATACACGGCATCTTTTTTGTGTGTGCAGAAAAGATGTACTTCTCACACAGTGAATTCACTGTCCCGTGCACAGAGCCATATGGCAATGTGTTGCAGTGTTCGAAGCTGTGGCGGAAACAACGGAAAGTGAGGTAAAAAAAATGGCTGTTGTTACAATGAGGAAAATGCTCGAGAACGGCGTTCATTTCGGTCACCAGACACGCAAATGGAACCCGAAGATGAAACCGTTCATCTACACCGCTAAAAACGGTGTCTACATCATCGATCTGGAAAAGACACAGGAACAGCTGGCTGTCGCTTACAATGCTCTGAAGAAGATCACGGAAGACGGCGGAAAGGTCCTGTTCGTCGGTACAAAGAAGCAGGCACAGGCTACGATTCTTGAAGAAGCACTGCGTTCCGGAAGCTTCTATGTCAACCAGAGATGGCTCGGCGGCACACTGACAAACTTCCGCACCATCCAGAGATCCATCAAGAAACTGCTGGACATCGAAGAGATGGAAACAAGCGGAACGATCAATGTTTATCCGAAGAAAGAACAGTCTGCTCTGTTAAAGAAGAAAGAACGTCTCGACAACTTCCTCGGCGGTATCAAGGAAATGAAGAAACTGCCGGATGCACTGTTTGTCGTTGACCCGCTGGAAGAACACAATGCCGTAGCCGAAGCTACAAAGCTGGGCATCCCGGTATTCGCTCTGATCGATACAAATGCTGATCCGAGCACAGTGAACTTCCCGATTCCGTCCAACGATGATGCAGTTCGTTCCATCAAGCTGATGGTCAGCCTGATCGCGGACGCTATCGTTGAAGGCAAGGGCGGCGTTCTGGAAACAGCTTACCAGGAAGACGAAACAGCTGACGACATCACAATGAAGGATGTCATCATCAATGTCGAACAGCAGGCTGCTGAATTCGAAAGAAAGAGAAGACAGAAGTTCGAAGAGCGCCGTAAAGAGCAGATGCAGAGACGTCAGTTCA
>JAFYHC010000100.1 GCA_017539385.1 Solobacterium sp.
GGCAGCGACCCGTGCCAAGGCGCAGGATATCCTGGATACCTTTGAGATCGAAGGCGGTGCAGATATTGAGACTGTATGGGATATGGCAAAATATGTCGTTGCCTTTGAACAGTGGGTCAAAGATGAACAGCTTGGCTTAGTGGCTTCCCACTATGACGGCTTTGCCCAGGGAACAGCGGGCAAACTCGACAGCATGCTGATTCCGGCGTTCTCCATGCTGATCAAGCAGGGAACAGCCTGCGCCGTCGAAGGCGATATGAAAGTGGCAATGGCCATGTCTATTCTGAAGACGATCTCCGGAACCGGTCAGCTTTCGGAAATGTATTCGATCGACTTCCCGGAAGATATTTGCATCATTGGTCATTCCGGCAGCGGAGATGCGGCGATCTCACAGGCACGCAAGCCGTCCATGAAGATCGTACCGGTCTTCCATGGCAAGACAGGCGGCGGCTATCTGACACAGTTCTATCCGCCGGCTGGTCCGGTCACATACCTGGCAATTACCCAGGACCGCGACGGTCATTTCAAATTCGTTGCGGCAGAGGGTGTGAATGAAGAAGGTCCGATCTTTGAATTCGGTGACACCAATATGCGTACACGCTTCACCTGCGGTGCACGGGAATTTGTGAACCGGTGGAGTGAAGCCGGTCCGACGCATCATATGGCCGCCGCAGTAGGCAGGCATATCGATACACTGGTCAAGGTCGCAAAGATCATGGATCTGCCAATCGAGATCATTACCCGCTGAGAAGGAGCACATGATGAAGATCGAACATTGCCGGATCAACCACCGGGAGAATCCCATTGGATGTCATTTCGGTTCATTTCGGTTTTCCTGGCACGTGGAGGAAGCGGACGGCCCGCTTCTTTCGCGTATTGTCGTTCACAAAGGACAGGATGTCTGCTGTGATACGGACTGGAAACAACTGGATATGACCGGTACGGTTCTGTCATTGCAGGCAGAACCCCGCACCCGCTATACATGGACGCTGTATGTGCGTGATGAAGCAGGAAATACAGAATCCAGTGAACAGTTCTTTGAAACGGGGAAAATGAATGAGCCATGGTCAGCGCAGTGGATCACCTGCACGAAGCAGACAGACCGCCATCCCATTTTCCGCAAACAGATCGTACGCAGAGCAGAGGTGGTATCGGCACGATTGTATATCTGCGGCCTTGGCCTCTACGAAGCGTATTATGAGGGCGAAAAGATCGGGGATCAGTATCTGACGCCATACTGCAATGATTATTCCACATGGCTGCAGGCACAGACATACGATGTGACAGACATGCTGCAGAAGGACGGCATGCTGGAAGTGGAACTGGGCAATGGCTGGTATCTTGGCCGCTTTGGCTTCAATGCTATTTCATCATTCCGCTATGGTACAGGACATCGTCTGATTGCCGAAGTGCATATTGCCTATGCGGATGGCAGCACGGAAGTGATCGGTACAGATCCATCCTGGACTGTGAAGCGCTCCCATATTACATTCTCAAATATCTATGACGGAGAGCACCGGGATGATACGCTGCAGGACATGGCAGAGGAATCCTGTGAACTGGTTCTGGATATGCCCGCTCCGGAAGACAGCAGAAGTCTTCCGGTCAAGGCTCATGAGGTATTTATACCGGCAATTGTGCATACACCGGCAGGGGAGACTGTATTTGATCTTGGACAGAATATTGCCGGTATCTTTACACTGCGCGTCCATGAACCACGCGGCACAGTGATACGCCTGCAGGCAGGTGAAACACTGCAGGAAGGCAATTTCTACCGGGAGAATCTGCGTACGGCAAAGGCGGAGTATGTATATGTATCGGATGGGGAAGAACATATTCTGCGGCCGAAGTTTACGTTCTACGGATACCGCTATATGAAAGTGGAAGGCATCAGCGATGTGCGGGCGGAAGATTTCCGCGGTATTGCCCTGTACAGTGATTTTGAAAAGACTCTTGAGCTGCATACCGGCAATGCGAAGATCAACCGGCTGATCGAAAACAGCCGCTGGGGCATGCAGGGGAATTTCCTGGATGTGCCGACGGACTGTCCGCAGCGGGATGAACGCATGGGATGGACCGGGGATGCACAGGTATTTGCACCGACAGCAACGTATTTCGCCGATGTATATCCGTTCTTTGCAAAGTACCTGTATGACATGGCAAAAGAGCAGGGCAAGCGCAGCGGTGCGGTGCCGTTTGTCGTACCTGCCTTTGATATTGATGCGTTCGGACCATTTGGCACAACTTCTTCGGTATGGGGTGATGCGACTGTACTGATCCCATGGTACATGTACCGTACATTTGGAGACACATCGATCCTGAAAGAACACTATCCGGCCATGAAAGCATGGGTAGATGCAGTGCGCAGGATGGATGGGGAAGACCACGGCTGGAGACGCAATTTCCACTTTGGCGACTGGCTTGCCCTGGACGGCGCAGACCGTCCGGACAGTGTGGCAGGCGGTACAGATGAGGGATTTATCGCTGATATCTATTACCGCAAGAGTGCTGAGATCGTTTCCCGTACTGCGCATCTGCTGGGCTATGCACAGGACGAAGAAACATATGCTTCACTGGCTGAACAGATCAAAAAAGGCATCGAAGAAGAATACTATACGCCGTCGGGACGCTGTGCCATCATGACGCAGACCGGCGCCGTATTATCGATCATGCATGGTCTTGGCGATACCAGGAAAAACGGAGAGATGCTGGTGACGCTGCTGGAGAATAACAACCGAAAGCTGAAGACAGGCTTTGTCGGTGCACCGTTCTTGTGTGCAGCGCTGACTGCAATTGGAAATGATGATCTGGCATATGATCTTCTGCTGAATGAAGAGTATCCGGGATGGCTGTATGAGGTGAATCTTGGTGCGACAACGATCTGGGAAAGATGGAACAGCATAGGACCGGATGGCAGAATCTCTTCCACCGGCATGAACAGCCTGAACCATTATTCCTATGGCTCCATCGTACAGTGGATCGTTGAACGGTGTGCGGGACTGTCACCAAAGGAAGCAGGTTTCCGCCAGGCATGGATCAGACCATTGCCGCACAGGGCGCTGAACGATCTGTCTTTGTCATACCGCTCCGCCGCTGGCATGTGGCATGTATCATGGAAGCTGCTGGAAGGAAGAAAGATCGCATTGGATCTGTGTGTGCCATATGGTGCAGAAGCAGATGTCGTGCTGCCATGCTGGGATGGTGCAGCAGAAGCGGATAATCCGCTGTTTGCGGACTGCAGGGATGGCATATGCCATGTGCAGGCTGGTGAATACCATGCGGAATATACATGGACATACATGCCGGGCATCCTCTCTCTGGATACACCGATTGGAAAGCTGACGTCACGGAAAGATGCCATGAAAGTCCTGATGGAAAACATACCGGGTCTGAATCCGATCGCTCTCAGCAAGACATCTTATATGACATTCCGGCAATATGCTGAAAGGAACGGCATCCCGGAAGATGCACTGCATCGTGCTGACGAAGCACTGCAAAATCTTTCTTAAAAAAAATTAGCACTCTACTATTGACAGTGCTAAAACATAGCGCTATAACATAGTTGCAAAGGATAAGAGAAGATCCTGAAAAGAATCCGAACCCTCCATTCCCTTGCTCTGAAACATAGTTTATTTCGATGAACAATGAAGAAGAGTAGGAGGTGAATGACTATGTTGTTTCCGAGAGTATTTACAGAGAATTTGTTCGATGACTGGATGGATGATTTCTTCCCGAAGGATTTCGGCAATATCGACCGCAGGCTGTATGGTAAGCGTGCCGGAAGAGAGATGCTGACGGATGTAAGAGAGCATGAAGATCACTACGAAGTAGAGATCGATCTGCCGGGCTTTAAGAAGGATCAGATCACTGTGGAACTGAACGATGGTAATCTGACAGTAACTGCCGCAAAGGGTCTGGATCAGGACGAAAAGGACGACAAGGGCACATATGTCCGTCAGGAGCGCTATGCCGGTGTCATGCAGAGAAGCTTCTATGTTGGTGAACAGATCACCCAGGAAGATATCAAGGCACGGTTTGAGGATGGTGTACTGAAACTGACGGTACCGAAGAAGGAACCGGTAAAGCAGATTCCTGAAAAGAATACGATTATGATCGAAGGCTGATACGCAGCCAAAGAAACAAGCAGGCCCTGCATCTATGCGGGGCTTTGTGCATGAAAAGGAGGTGTCGTATGAGAAGAATGGATCTTATGACAATGATGTGGATGCTTGCATTGCTGTGCATCGGTGCACCGTTTGTATATATTCTGGCATGCGGTGCCTGGGTGCTTTTGCGAATATCCCTTGGTGTGATTGCACTGTTTGCGGGCGGAATGATCCTGCTGGCAGGCTTCATCACCGGTATCTGTCTTCTGGCAGGTATATGGCTGTAAGAAAGCACAAGAGCAGTCCTGTATGGGACTGTTTTTTTTACATATGTCGAAGAAAACGGACAGATGAAGTGAATCGGGTGGAAGAATTGCGGGAAAGTAGTAAAATATAGCGGTCATATGACAGGAGATTTGATGTATGGGAGACAGATTTGACGCGAAATATCTGAAAAATGTAGATTCAATGCACTTTATCATGCCGTTTATGTATCCGGACCGCTGTGATAATGAAGCATTCTTCAGCTTCAAGATCGATCTAACGGCAGTCAATGCATATCTGGAAAAGAAGAATGCAGAGAATCCGGATTATAAATATAACCTGTTCCAGTGCCTGATCGCTGCAGCACTCAAAACGATCACACTGCGTTCAAAACTTTCGATCTTTATCCATGACCGCAAGATGTACAAGCGCAATGAGGTCAGTGCGGCATTCACGGTAAAGCAGGAATTCTCGGATGATGGCGGCGAAGTGCTTGCATTCATCCACAGCAAGCCGGACTGGACGATCGATGATCTGCACAATGAGATCCGCAGACAGCTGCTGAAGCTGAAGAATAAGAACTATGTGGATGAATCCACCGGTATTATGGATAAGTTCAATAAACTGCCTAAGTTTATTTCCCGGCCGATCATCGGCGGTATCTGCCGTCTGGAGAAGAAGGGACTCATTCTGCCGGCATTGGTGGAGACTGATCCGTATCATTCCACGGTCAATTTTGCCAACCTTGGTTCGATCGGTCTGCCGAGCGGCTATCATCACCTGACCAACTGGGGAACGACATCGATGTTTATCGTTGTCGGTGAAAAGGGACGCATGCCGTTCTATGAGAATGACCAGATCGTGTTCAAAGAAGGCGTAGAACTGAATATTACGATGGATGAACGCATTGCGGATGGATATTATTTCTCCAAGTCCATGAAGATGATGCAGTACTTCCTGCAGCACCCGGAACTGCTGGAACATCCGTTTAATGAAAAAATGAGCGACGAGGTATTCAAGAGTCTGTAACACATTGGCATTGGGATATACCGATGCCTTTTTTTATCATACAGAATATGAATTCTGTGTTATTATGCGGAAAAAGGAGAAAAGCATAATGGAGAAAAACTATCCGCATCTTTGTGCACCGCTGACGGTGGGAAGAACCGTATTCCGCAATCGTATTTTTTCTGCTCCGATGGGAGGGACGGATATTGCAAATGACGGCTGTATCGGTGACAAGTCCAAGTCTTTTTATGAATTGCGTGCCAAAGGCGGCGCAGCAGCTGTGACTGTATCAGAGTGCATGGTGCATCCATCGACAGATGGTTCGCATGCATATCATCTGGATGAAAGTATTCTGAATTCACTTGCACAGGCGACATATTGTGCGGATGCAATACGCCGCCATGGGGCAATACCTTCTCTGGAGTTATCGCATTCCGGAATGTTTGCAGGAACATATATGACGGATAAGAGCAAGCAGAAGTCACTGCATCAGTGGAGTGCAAGCGACGGGGTGCGGGCAGATGGTGTGGAAGTACGTGCTTTGACGAAAGATATGATCCATGACATTGTGGCTTCGTATGGACATGTGGCAGGGCTTGCTAAACGGGCGGGTTTTGAGATGCTAATGATTCATGGCGGACATGGCTGGCTGATCAATCAGTTCCTTTCACCGATGTTTAATCATCGTACCGATGAGTATGGAGGATCACTGGAGAATCGCTGCCGTCTGGCAATTGAAGTACTGCAGAGTGTAAGAGAGGCGGTTGGACCATTCTTTCCGATAGAATTCCGGATGTCCGGTGATGAGTTTGTAGAAGAAGGTTATCATCTGGATGAGGGAGTACGGATCGCGCAGATGATTGAACCATACTGCGATATCATCCATGTATCTGCCGGTACGTATCAGAAGACATTCGGCATTACGCATCCATCTATGTTTACAGAACACGGACGCAATGTGTATCTCGCTGCGGAGATTAAAAAGCATGTATCCAAGCCGGTTGCGACGATCGGCGGTCTGAATGATCCCGAACAGCTGGAAGAAATCATATCTTCGGGCAAGGCAGATATTGTATACATGGGCAGAGCATTGCTGGCTGATCCATTCCTTCCCCGCAAGGTGGAAGAAAATCGTCCGGAAGATATTGTCAGGTGTCTGCGCTGTTTCACATGCATGGCAGAGCGTGCTTCTACATCGACACGCCGGTGCACGGTCAATCCGTTGATTGGCAGGGAATTTGAGGGTGATGAGGTCCGTCCTGCACCTGTAAAAAAGAAAGTCATGGTGGCAGGAGGCGGACCGGGCGGTCTGTATGCTGCATATACAGCCGCAAGACGCGGTCATGATGTAACGCTGTATGAAAAAGAACAGCAGACCGGCGGAATTCTGAAGTCCGAACAGGCACTGCCGTTCAAGCATGAAATGTATGAACTGTCGCTGACATATCGAAGATTCTGTGAGCAGAGCGGTGTGCATATTGTGACTGGTAAAGAAGTCACAAAAGAACTGTGTGAACAGGAAAAACCGGATGCTTTGATTATTGCGGTGGGGTCAAAACCGATCGTACCGCCGCTGCCCGGTATTGAGCGCTGTATCATTGTAAACAACTATTACAAAGAATCCGATCGGGTTACAGATGATGTTGTTGTGCTGGGCGGCGGGCTTGCCGGCTGCGAGTGTGCGATTCATCTTGGCATGGAAGGCAGACATGTCCATCTTGTAGAAATGCGGGATATGCTGGCACCGGATGCCAATGTCCGTCACCGTCCGCTTCTTCTGAAAGAAATCGAAAAATACGTAACGGTACATACCGGTCTGAAAGGACTGCGGATCACGGAAGAGGGAGTCGTTTGCGAAAATAAGGAAGGTAAGGAGGTGCTGGTGCCGGGTACAAGTGTGATCTGTGCACTGGGCCAGCGGTCAAATGATGCATCTGCCCTGTATGACGGTGCACCGTTTGTCCGTGTGATTGGTGATGCCGCAAAAGTATCTACGATCACTAATGCCGTATACCAGGGATATCACGCAGCCCTGGATATCTGATCGATGTGTCAGAGAGTGGTTACAGCATCGCTGTATTCACTCTCTTTTTTTGGTGTGATGCAGATGCCTGCACAGGAAAGATCATGGATCGCAGTGACATCAAAGCGGATATCTGCGGCATGTACATCCAGGTTTTCCATTGTGAAATCAGAGAGGATGTACTGGGATTCATCTTTTTGTACGTTGAAGAAAATATCGCAGTCAAAGCTGCAATTGCGCATTGTTATATGATGGGCGCGGGAAACGGGGATGTCTTTTCTTCCGCCGTCATCATAGAACTGCCGCCAGGGATTGATATTGAGGAAGTGTGCGGCTTTCCCGCGGATGTTTTCCATGCATACATATTCATAGCACTGGGGTGTATCGGGACGGAATTTCATCCACAGCAGATTGTATCCGGTCGAAACGGTGATATTGCGGAAGAGGATATTGCGGTTATGGACAGACTCTGAGCCGAAGGTCAGACAGCCATGGCAGAAGCCATATTCACAGTCTTCAATGATGATGCGCTCATTGGCACCGTTGTCTGGGTCACTGTCTGCCCATGGTCCCTTGCCGCCTTTGAGAGCAACAGCATCATCGTTGACTGCCATATAGCAGTTTTTTACCAGTACATCGGTACAGGCATCAATGTCGATGGCATCGGTGCTGGGTCCTTTGATTCCTTCATGGGGAGACAGCATGCGGCAGTGCAGATAGCGGACATGATCGCATTTGTAGATGTGCGTTGTCCAGAAGGGGGAATTCTGAAAGGTGACACCGGAGATCGTGACGTTGGAACTATGGGCTATGTACAGAAGACGCGGACGCTGTTCATCTTTGTTGGTGCAGTCCGGATTCCATTGACGACGCAACCAGAAATTCTTCCAATAGCGCTCCCCGTTGCCGTCAATGATGCCTTCGCCGGTGATGGTGAAACCATCGGCGTGCAGGACATTGATCAATGCCGGAAAGTAGGTGCAGACCTGTCCTTCGATGCGTGTTGTGCAAAGCGGGAAGTCGGCAATATCATCGCTGCCTTTCAGACAGCCGTCTTTGGCGACATACAGGTGCACGGCGGCGGGAAAGTACAATTCACCGGACAGGTATGTGCCCTCGTTTACAACGATTACACCGCCTTCTTCTGCGGCAAGATCAATGACATGCTGGATCTCTCTGGTCTGTATCGTTCCGTCGCTGCGTATGTCATAGTCTTTGAGAATATATTGTTTTCCCAGGGATTCCAGGGAGGGAACAGAGGTATCGAAGAACCAGGGATCGATCCGTGTTCCGTCCGGGAAATATTTACTGCATGTATTCATAAGGCCTCTCTTTCCGGTATTATAGGCGATTATGAAGGATCGTGGGTATCTGGGTATAGAAAAAGAGATCAGCGGGTGATCTCTTTGCGGATGTTCTGGGCAAGTGCTTCTGCGGCTTCTTCGGAAAGATGGAAGCCATCCACGGCAGTGTCTTCGGGCAGTGTGACAGTGTGCGTGTCCGGAATGAAGGTGCGGATCAGGGCAGCCATTTCCTTGTCACCGGTCACATATGCCTTTGCCGGCAGAATATCGCGTGCTTTCCAGTCTTCCAGAACCGCACGCATTTCGGAGAGCGTGGGTTTGGCGCAATAGCAGAGATCCTGAATGTCCTGCATGTACGGTGCTGTCTGCATCATGCGTTCATCACCTGCCAGAACCACACCGGTCTTTTCGTCCGGAAGCAGTGCAAACAGGCGGTCTGTGATCGTCTGCCGGATCAATTGCACATAGGCGGTGCAGCCTTCATCGCTCATATGGATGCCGTCTTGGCCAAAATATTCGGGATGATCAGCTGAAGCCGTTTCCCAGTCAATGATCGTTACATTATCGTAGTCATCTGCCAACGACCAGATCATATCATGGTTGTCAAACTGCCAGTTGTTTGTTGTTGTGATCCAGAAGACCTGACGCTCACCGCATAATTCCACGGCCTGGTGCGCAGCTTCCACGGGGACCGGATTGTTGGTGCCGATGGCAATGACGACCGGGTCGCCCAGTGTTCCGGCATAGGAGCGTTCCTGCAGGATGCTGAGAAGCGGATAGTGGGAACGGCTGACTTCGGCATCGAAGTATCCGTTGGGGAAAGCTGCCTGCAATGCAGGGACAGCGGACAGCATTACGGAATCACCAATGGCATTGACGGGCAATTGCGCCGTATTGACCATGGACTCACGGTAGGATGGATCAGCTTTTCTGCTGTTTTCGTCTGTTTTTGCCTGGATATATGCAGCATTTATTGTTTCTGCAGCGGTCTGTGCTTCTTCCAGCCGTGCCGTTAATGCCTGCATGGCTTCCTCATATGCCTTGTGTTTTTTATATGCTTCGTTCTCCCGCCATACAATGGCAGATGATCCAACCAATAACAGGATCACAAGAACGATCAGGAATTTTGTTTCTTTCTGCTTCATGGATTCCTCCGCTATCCATTATACCGTAAAAGAAAGGACCGGAATCACCGGCCCGTAAGATTCATCCAAGATGCAGAAGGATTGTAGCAAAGCGGAAGTAGATCATCAGCGAGATCGCATCAACGATCGTGGTGATGAATGGAGAAGCCATGACCGCCGGGTCAAAGCCGATCCGCTTGGCAATAAGCGGCAGTGAGCAGCCAACCAGCTTTGCGGCAAAGACTGTCACGATCAGGGTAAGGCAGATAACAAGTGCAACCTGTGTGGTAATCGGGTTGTGGAAGAGCATTTTATCTACCAGCATGAGCTTGGCAAAGTTCGCTGCAGCAAGGATCGTACCAACGCATACAGCAACACGGATCTCTTTCCAGATGACCTTGAAGATATCCTTGATGGAGATCTCGTCCAGCGAGATACCACGTATGATGGTGACACTGGCCTGGGAACCGGCATTACCGCCGGTATCCATCAGCATGGGAATGTATGCGGTCAGGATGGTAACAGCAGACAGTGCATCTTCGAAGGAAGAGATGATCTGTCCGGTGAATGTGGCTGATACCATCAGCAGCAATAACCACGGCACACGGGATTTGACGGTCTCGAGGATGCCGGTTTTGAGATAGGGCTTGTAGGATGGCGAGATAGCTGCCATACGTTCGATATCTTCGGTCGTCTCTTCGGTCAGGACGTCGATCGCGTCGTCGATGGTCACGATACCGACCAGACGGTTTTCCTTGTCCACGACCGGCATGGCGAGGAAGTCGTACTTTTCAAATTTACGGGCTGTTTCTTCCTGGTCATCCAATGTCTGGGCAGAGACGACATTGCGGTCCATGATCTCACCCATGGTCGCATCTTCATCTGCCAGCAGCAGTGTACGGATGGAAGCGTAGCCTAACAGGTGGCGGTCTTTGTCAATGACATACATGACCGAGATGGTCTCCATGTCCTGACCGACACGGCGGATGCGCTTTAAAGCATCTTCCACTGTCATGTTCCGCTTCATGTCGATGTACTCTGTCGTCATGATCGATCCGGTGGAATCTTCCGGATACTGCAGGATCTCATTGATGCTCTTGCGTACTTCCGGATCGGATGCAGTCAGGATGCGCTTGACAACATTGGCAGGCATTTCTTCCACGATATCGACGGCGTCATCCAGATATAATTCATCCAGGACTTCTTTCAGCTCGGTGCGGGAGAATCCGGTGATCAGGTTTTCTTGGGAGTCCGGATCCAGTTCGACGAAAACCTCCGCCGCAAGTTCTTTCGGCAGCAGCCGGAACATGACCGGCATTGTATCTTCCGGCATTGCTTCCATGATGTAGGCAATATCCATTGGCTGAAGATCGGTAATGCTGTCACGTACTTTTACATATTGTTTCTTTTCAAGATTCTCAACACATTGATCGATGAGCTGTTCTATTGTCATCTGTTCGTAATCCATCGCATATACCTCCTTTTCCCGGTAAAAACAAAAATGCCGAAATTGAGAATTCCGGCATGGTATGGCAAAACGTATGTCCGTCACAAGCTTTAGCTTCACAGGGCGTGAAAATGCATTGGATGATACCTTGCATTCGATATCATCTGTTGAACCAGCGAATGATGTCTCCATCACTTTGCGGCAGCATCCCATATCCCTGTGGTAGCCTTACCTACCGTACAATTCTGCTAAACTTAGTTTATTTTCTTTCGGGACACTGGTCAATGCTTTCCGGGATATTCGATGCATTTTTAAAGGAAATTATCACCGATTATCTGATTATGATTGAGTCAGTCTTTCCGGGTATTTTTCAGATAGACCGTAAACATGTCAATAAACATCATAAATGCAAACGTGTCGGAGAAAACAATATGGTTTCCATCGGCCAGCGAAACCGTGGGAAGAACGATCGTCTGGTCAAAATTATGCCGCAGAGGATGCTTGGAATTGACCGTGATCAGAATCAGGTATGGCTTATTTTCTCCGGCTGTGCGCAGGTCCCGCATCAGGTCCTGATAGGAATTGCCGGTGATTGCAGAAAAGACGATATAGACATCACGATGATTATGGTTTGCCGGAGGGACATCTGTCTGTACCAGATTGCAGAGGACATCGGATTCAAAGCGCAGACTGATGTTTAACAGCTCTGCCGGAAGACGCGACATGTTGGATCCAAAGATGCATACCTGACGGCTGTTCCGGATATGTTCTGCAACGGCCTCAAGATCTTCATTGGTCACTGTCTGTTCGACTTCTTTCAGCAGTTTTCCATAGACTTCCGCATTAGAGGTCATCTGGGGATGTCCCGTACGTTCTTTGAGTTCCTGCGAGAACTGGTACTGAAATTCCAGATAGCCGCTGAAGCCAAGCTTCTGGGCAAATCGGGAAAGAGCAGGCTTGGAAATATCACCGTTTGCGGAGATCTCGGAAATACTGAGGTAGGCAAACTGTTCCGGAAATTTCTTGATGAGCTCATAAATGCGGCGGTCTGTTTTGGAAAAAGAGGAGACTTTATAATCCATTAATTCAAAGATATTCATACGGGTGGATCCTTTCCTATGAGTATTATACACAAGGGAATATGAAATGTGTTTCAAAAATAATAAATTAATATTGACACACATTACACATCGGGCTATAGTATGAGCGTGAGGTGAAAGCGCTCTCATAGCAGCTGCCCGATCAGCAGCGAGAAAGGGAAAAAGGAGTCTAACATGAATAAGTTTCTGGAAAAACTGGTTGGAATATCATCCAAATTGGCACAGAACAACGTATTAAATATCATTCAGTCCGCATTCATGCTGATGATGCCGGTATCCATGATTGGTGGTTTTGCAGCATTGTTCAACGGTATCAGCGTGGAAGCGTATCAGGCATTCATTACTTCTGCAGGAATCAAGTCGATCCTGAGCGTGATCTATCAGTGGACGATCGGCATGATCGCCATCTATCTGTCCTTCCTGATTGCTTACCGCCATGCCCAGACATATAGGTATGCAAAATCGGACATTGCAGTCGGCATCACTTCACTGGTATCCTTCCTGATCGTTACACCGTATGTGATCCCGGAAGAACCATATGCACCGACAATGCTGCCGAGCTCCTGGCTTGGTGCAAGCGGTATGTTCAGTGCAATCATCATTGCATTCGTTGTCGGCAATATCTTCAAAGTATGCAAGAAGTACAATATCGCGATCCGTCTTCCGGAACAGGTTCCGCCGATGATCTCTGCACAGTTCACAGCAATCATCCCGGCAGCCCTCTCCATGATCCTGTTTGGCATTGTCAGCCTGCTGTTCGCAAAGACATCGTTTGGCTGCTTCCACCAGCTGATCTACTCCGTCATTTCCAAGCCGCTGGGTGCAGTCGGCTCCAATATCTTCGGTCTGTGGATCCTGCAGGTCGTTCTGTATGGTCTGTGGTTCTGCGGTATCCATGGCGGTATGACAGTCGGACCGATCATCATGATGCTCTTCATGCAGCTGCAGATGGACAACATGACAGCGTATCAGACAGGTGCACCGTTGCCGCATATGCTGGCTGGTGACACACTGACATTCGGTACTGGTTCTATTCCGCTGGTCATTGCCGCACTGCTTGTGTGCAAGTCTGAATCCTGTAAATCGATTTCCCGCTTCGGCTTCATTCCGGCATTCTTCGGTGTCGATGAGCCGGTCTACTTCGGTATGCCGATGATCATGAACCCGATCTTCTTCATTCCGTGGGTCATTGGTGCTCCGACACTGTCAGTCTTTGGAACACATCTTCTCAAGATGATCGGCCTGCTTGGTTACTCCAACTGCACAGGCGGACAGAACGCTGCAAACCTGCCGTTCTTCGTTGGCAATATGATGAACTATGGTATTGCAGGACTGATCTGGGGCTGCGTATTCTTCGCCCTGATCGTACTCATGTATATCCCGTTCGTAAAAGCATATGATAAGCAGATGCTTGAACAGGAACAGCAGAACACAGCAGAATAAGTAAAGAAAAGGAACAGGAGGAGGCGGTGGTCTCTTCCTGTTTGCATATATATAATAAAGAACAGGAGAACAGAAAAATGAAATTATTGGTTCAGAGTGATGACTACGGAATTACAAGAGCAGTCTCCCTTGGCTGTATTCATGGAATTAAAAACGGTGTCGTACGCAATACAGGAATGTTTGCCAACATGCCCTGGATCGAAGAATGCGTGGAGTGGATCCGTCCGTATCTCGATCAGATCGCATTTGGTATTGATCTGAATGCATCGACCGGACCATCCATTCTCGGACATGAGAAACTGCCGACACTGACGCATGAGGACGGTACATTCCTGGGATCGAGAGAGAACCGGGCACTGGATACAGATGAGAATGATCACGACCATCTGGCAGACCACAGAGATGAACTGTATGCTGAATTCAAGGCACAGATCGAACGGTATATTGAACTGGTCGGTCATAAGCCGGACTATATCCATAACCATGCCTATGGCACAAAGACGACAGATGAAGTAACACGTACACTGGCAAAGGAATATGGTGTATTGTGCTCAGTAGCGTTCATGGATCGTCCGGAAGTCAAAGAGGCCGGTATGGGCTGGTATGTATGGGGAGGACCGGAAGCACAGCTGAATGAAGATCCGATTACCTATATTACAGAGGATAAGGGCGGTATTCTGGGACAGGAATATGCATATATTGTTTCGCATTGCGGATATGCAGATGCGGATCTGTTCAAACTGACAAGCTTTACACTTTGCCGTCCGAAAGACCTTGAGTGTATGACAAGTGATGCAGTAAAGAACTGGGTCAGAGAAAATGGCATTGAACTGGCTTCGTTCAAAGACCTGCCGAAGGAGTGGCTGTAAGAACAGCTGGGTACCTGCAGGGAAACAGAAAAATGTGCAGTCAAACTCAGACAATCAGAATGTCTGGGTTTTTCTGTTATCCGGTAAGAGGTTCTGTATAATAAAGACATACAGAACAATCAAAATGCAATAGGATGAACAGGCTGGCGGTGTCATAGCATCGCAGGAGGCAGTATGAGTACGTATGTGCAGGAGTATGCAAGAAAGCTGCGCACACCGGAAGAAGCTGTAAAGATCATAAAGAGCGGAGACTGGGTGGATTACAGCACCAATGTCTGTTTTCCGGTGCTGCTGGATGCGGCGCTGGCAAAGCGAAGAGATGAACTGGTCGATGTAAAAATACGTGGGAACCTGTCGTTTGGACCGGTCATGACGGCGGAGTGCGATCCATCGCGCAGGCATTTCTATTACAACAGCTGGCATTGCTCAGCGTATGAAAGAAAGCTGTGCGACCGGGGATTGTGCAATTACATTCCCATGATTTTCCGAAATGTAGTACCGTATTACCGGCATTTCCTGACTGTGAATGTGGCAATGATGTGTGTGACGCCGATGGATAAGCACGGGTATTTTAATCTGTCCTGTGCATCCGGTATTGCAAAGGGAATTCTGGATAAGGCAGATGTCGTGATTCTGGAAGTGAATGAGAGACTGCCGAAGATCTATGGCGGATTTGATGAGAGTATTCATATTTCGGAAGTTGACTATGTTGTGGAAGGGGAACACGGTCCATTGCCGGAGTTCCCGATTCCAAAGGCTTCGCAGCAGGATATCCGAATTGCCGAGAATATCCTGCCGTATATTGTGGATGGGGCAACGATCCAGCTGGGAATCGGCAGTCTGCCCAATGTGGTGGGAAAGATGCTGGCAAAGTCAGGTCTGAAGGATCTCGGCATGCATACGGAATTGTGCGGAGATGCCTACTATGAGCTGTTCAAAGCGGGAAAACTGACCAACCGGCGCAAGACATACCAGCCTGGCAAGGGTGTGACCGGAATGGTTTTCGGATCACAGACTCTGTATGACTGGGTGGATCAGAATCCCGGTGTGATCGTGGAACCGCTGGAATTTGTCAATGCGGCGGAAGTGATCGCACTGCAGGAGAACATGGTAGCGATCAATAACTGTATTGCAGTGGACCTGTATGGACAGACCGGTGCGGAGAGTGCCGGGTTCCGTCATATCAGCGGGACCGGCGGACAGCTGGATTATCTGACCGGGGCGGCCATGAGCAAGGGCGGCAAGGCTTTCGCGTGTATGACGTCGACGTATACAGATAAAGAAGGAAAGGTACATTCACGGATCGTACCGCATTTTGACGGGGATATCGTAACGATTCCGCGCAGTCAGGATCATTTCATCGTGACGGAGTACGGAGCGGTGAATCTGGCAGGACGCACGACATGGGAAAGAGCGGAGATGCTGATATCGATCGCACATCCGGATTTTCGTGAGGAACTGATCAAAGCGGCAGAAAAGCAGAAAATATGGCGGGATCCTTCAATTTACGGACATGTGGAATGAGGCAGTGGAGATATGATAACGAAGAAACGATTTGAAGAGATTATATGTTCAGAGGAGTCATTGACAGACAGAATCGACAGTGTATGGGATGAATTGTGTACGCTGTCGGAAGATGTTGCAGTCATGAAGGACTATGACCAGCATAATCCGTATCATTGCTATGATCTGCGGATACATACAACAGTGACGGTGGATCAGGTACGGAAAGAAGGTCTGACGGATGAGGAATACCGGCTGATCAAGATCGCAGCGTTTTTCCATGATATTGGAAAGCCTTCGACGATGACGGAAGTGCGGGATGAAGAGGGGAATGTGCTGAAGCGCAGTTTTGGCGGACATCCCCAGGTGTCTCGGGCATTGAGTGATCCGATTCTGCGGAAACTGGGATATACGCGGGAGATGGAACTGCTGCGGTTCTATATTGGATGCCATGACATGTTCATGCATTTCATGAAGCCGGAGAAGGTACCGCCGGAGTCACGTCTGGCGATCAATGCAGCGAATGTAGCACGGCAGGTGAGACGGTGGACAGCAAGGCATAAACCGACGGCGATTGGATGGCATGATTTCTATGTGCTGACATGGCTGTGTGAAGCGGATGGAATGGCGCATGCGGAATATGTGGTGACGGCAAAGGGAACGGACAGCCGTGCGGAAATCGTGGACCGGGTGCGTATGATTCGCGGAATACTGAAGACATTGATGGAAAACGATCATTCGATTGAATCGATCCGTCATGAGATGAACTTCCGTGAACTTGGCGGTTATCCGGTCGCTGACAGCAAGGTGATCCAGGGAATCTTTTTCCGCTCCGGTGCACTGGGCGATCTGACGAAAGAGGAACTGGAAATCGTGCATCAGCAGGGAATTCGTACGATCATCGATCTGCGCAGTGAGTATGAGCGGGAGATGAATCCGGATCCGGTGCTGGAAGATGCGCAATACTATCCGATTTCCGCATTTGTGGATGAGAACGGGCAGGAATTGAACTTCTCACCGGAAGCGATTCGAAAGGCTACAGGAATCGATGTTTCAAGACCGGGTGAATCGAGCATGGGTGCGTTTTTGAAGTATATGTACCAGTCGCTGGTATTTGGATCGAAGGCGTACCATGAGATGTTTGATGCGATGCTGGAAGAAAGAGTGCCGATGCTGATTCACTGTACGGCCGGGAAGGATCGCACGGGTGTTGGTTCGATGCTGATCCTGATGGCGCTTGGTGCGGATGAACGCGTGCTGCGCAAGGATTATATGATCACCAATACATACCGGTGGGATGCGGTGCAGAGGTTCCTGGATGCCCGGAAAGATGAAATAGGGGATAATGAGGAACTGCGCAATGCAATGATTGCGTATGAGGGGGTACGCGAAGAAGCTGTGGATATTGTGCTGCAGACAATATTGAGCCGGTATGAGAGTATTGAGGCCTATCTGGAAGGTGAGTTCGGGCTGGATGATCTGGCACTGCAGCAGCTGCAGGAAATGTATTTGGCATAAAGTAAACATGGTATAATCGTGCTATGGCAGAGAAAGAAAAGAATAAAGAAACAAAAGAAAACAGTGAATCCCGGGGAATTGCGATAACGATGAAGCAGCTGATCACGCTGTCGTTTGTGCTGGCGGCGGTATTTGCAGGCATTGCGGTGTTTGCGTGGCTGCGGATCAGTCCGGCGGTCGGTTTTAATGCGGCGGCAATCGCAGCGATTGCTTGCTTTGTTGGAATCCGGGCAGTGCTGTATGAGAAGAGATCCGGATGACCGGGTCTTTTTCGTAAGAGGAGACAAATATGACGTTGAAGGAACAATCGGGCCGGCAGGTGCGTGTGCTGGTGGTCTGGGTCATCATGCTGGCGGCAGTGATTGGCAGTATTGCGGCGGCGCTGGGGCTGCAGTCCGGGATGAAGAATACGGAACGCGGATATTACACGGCTTCGGTGAAGGAAGCGTTCGTTTCGCAGGACGAAGAGATTCGTGCGGAAGGAATCTATGCTGATCTGGAGGAAATCCCGGAAGAATTGCTGAAACAGGTCCACACGGATACGGAACAGGCAATTGCAAAAGAGTATTATGTGCTGACAAACTGGTCGATGGCACAGGAATGGAAAAATAAAGCGGTCTATTTCCTTATATCACCGGATGGAAAAGAGAATCGGCTGTACGATGTGTATGAAGCAATATTTACAAACGGTGAAAAGCAGCAGACCGTGTATGCGGCATATGTTTATAAAAATGTAGGCAGAGAGAATCTGAAGCCGTATAACATGGGAAGGATGGTATTCCTGGATGGCAATCGTCAGGAGGTCATTACGGGAATGCTGTCAGTGGATGTGCTGTATGCATCAGAGTTGGACCGGATGATGGAAAAGGGATGGAGTTTTACTGCATCCGTAAGCGGAAATTATTAAGAGGAATGCGCTGTTGAGAATAAATGGCGCATTTTTAGTATAATTTTATCATCACTATATTGCAATGCATAATAGTGTGTGATACTCTCTATTACGAAGGAAGGAAATATTATGGAAGCGCAATATAAGAAGGGTGTATTGGAATTGTGCGTCCTGTCTCAGCTTCTGGAGAAAGATGAATACGGATATGAGCTGTCTGAGAAGATCTCGTCTGCCATATCTGTAACGGCAGGAACATTATATCTGGTCCTGAAAAGGCTGAAAGATAACGGCTATCTGACGACGTATCTTGTGGAAAGCAGCGGGGGACCGGCAAGGAAGTATTACCATATTACAGAAGAAGGAAGAAAGTATCACAAAGACCAGAAAACAGAGTGGGAGAATTTTTTGAGGAAGGTTGAAAAACTGATATGAGAAAAGAAGAGTATTTTGCATTGCTGGAAGAAAAACTGGCCGGGTATGATATACAGATGCAGCAGGAGATTCTGGAGGAATTCCGCGCGCATCTGGCAGAGGCAGTACAGAATGGAAGAAGAGAAGAAGAAGTACTGGAAGAACTGGGATCTCCGGATGAATTGTATGAGAATATCCGGTCGATCTATGGGGATCCGAAACCGCAGAGTACAGAAGGATTTCCTTTTGACATGGATCAGTTCTCTTCCGCGCTGAAGGGGGCGTTTAATACGATTGGGGAGATCGTATCGATTACCGTGGACAGTGCGGTGCAGAGTTTCAAGGAACAGGAAAATGAAACACAGCTGCGCCAGAAGAGCAGTGTCGTGGAATGTGAGGGATGCGATACGCTGCGGATCCGCTCGTGGAACTGTGATCTGGATGTATATATCAGCCATGGGGAGACGCTGGAGTATACATTCCGTCCGGTAAACAGCCTGTTTACGAAAAAGGAAGCGGATCTGCATGTAGAAGTGAATGACAGAAAAGTGGACTTTGTCGGAGAACTGGGCAGGGGCAAACTGATCGTAAAGGTTCCGGACCAGTTCAGGACACTGCAGATGGATCTGACATCCGGAGATACGGAGATGATTGATGTGAAGCTGGATGAGATGGATATGCGGACGACATCCGGTGATCTGACATTGCGCAATAGTGAGATTGGGACATTGCGCGTCAGTGTGACAAGCGGTGATATTTCCTGCCGGGGATGCAGAGGGGATGTGTATCTGAAGGCAACTTCCGGAGATATCAGCATGTTTTCCCATGAAGGGGAGACAATTATGGTGAGCACAACATCCGGTGATATCGATGTACAGGCGAAGGCAGAGCAGATCAGTCTGTCGGCGGCGAGCGGTGATATCCAGTGTGACCGGGCAGATGGAGAGTATGCGGTAGATATTCTGACACGCTCCGGTGATGTGGTGAATTACACCGGTGAAAAGATGGTGCGTGTGAACAAAGGAAGTTATTTCATCAATGGCGGCACGAAGCATATCCGCCTGCAGACAGCTTCCGGAGATGTAACGATCGTCTGAGGAAAATGAACCAGCCCCTGCACAAAACTGTATGCAGGGGTTGTGTTTTCTGAGAAGTGTTCCGGTGTTATTCGAACATGCATGTAAGGTATAATACGTTCGAACAGAGGGGATACGCTTATGGATGAGATTATTCTGAAAACCAAAAATGTCAGGAAGGTTTACAATGCGGACACACTGCATGCAGTGACGGCGCTGCATGATGTCAATGTTGAAGTGAAAAAAGGAGAGTTTCTCGGTGTTATGGGACCCTCTGGATCGGGAAAGTCTACATTTATCAACATGATTTCAACAATGGACGTGCCGACGGATGGAAAAGTCTGGATCAATGGCAAGAATGTGCTGGCGATGACGGCGAATGAGATCGGACATTTCCGGTATGAGAATCTTGGCTTCATCTTCCAGGAATTCAACCTGCTGGATACACATACGATCTTTGAGAATATTGCGCTTCCTCTGACACTGGCAAAGGAAGATCCCCGGGAAATAGAAAAGCGTGTAACGAGTGTGGCAGAACAGCTGGGAATTGCGAATCTGCTGGATAAGATTCCGCCGGAGTGCTCGGGCGGTCAGCGGCAAAGAGCGGCGATTGCCCGCGCATTGATTAACCGGCCGGGTCTGGTCGTGGCAGATGAGCCGACAGGGAATCTGGATTCAGAGAATTCAGAGGAACTGATGGAATTGTTTGAGGAAATGAACCGGAATGGTACAACGATCGTCATGGTTACGCATGATTCCTATGTTGCTTCGTTTACTTCACGATTGATCTTTATTAAAGACGGGACGCTGTATAAAGAGATTGAACGGGGCGATATGGATCAGGATAGTTACTTTGCAAAGATCGTTGAAGTTAGTGCTGCGAATCGAAGAAAGCGGGTATCCGCATGAGAAAAGAAGCGTTTCGTTCTCTGCGGAACAGCCCGGCAAATGCATTGTTTTTTGCATTGACCTTTTATCTGACAACGGCGCTGCTGTTTGCATACTTTCATATGGCAGCGACTGTAATGGGGGATCAGCCGGAAGTGTTTATCAATTCAAACCATCTGGCAGATATTTTTCAGCAGCTGGAAAAAGGGAATGCCGGGAATCTGATGATGGTATTTATTGTGATCATGTGCGCGGTCGATCTGATATTTGCGAATGATTTCTTCGTGAAGAATAAGGCAAAAGAAATTGGAATCCGGCTGATGTGCGGAGCAACATATACGCAGCTGGCCTTTTATCTGCTGATCCAGACGATGATTCTGATGGCCGCAGCGATACCGTTAGGAATTCTGAGCGGCTACGGCTTGCTGTTGTGGATGCAGAATGCTCTGCAGACCGCAATTCCGCTGGATGGATATGCATGGATGGAATTCATTGCAGTGATGACAATGATCGTTTTCTGGACGACAGCATTGAATTGCAGTTTTGCATATAAAAGCGGTGCGGTGCTGCTGGCGGGCGGCAATATGAATGCTCTGATGAAAAAAGAGAATCCCTATGGTCTGAAAAAATCGAAAACTGCAGAGTATATACTCAATATTGTCGGCATATTGGCAGCTTTATTCCCGTTGGTGCAGTTTGCATATGGCGGTATTGGGATGATCGTCGGCATGGTAATTGGATGTATCGGGCTAAATCGGGTGCTGGAGAATATTGTGGTGCCGGCGCTGACGAAACATACCCGCAGATCCTCTACGAAAAAGACAGAGAATGTATTGAGAAATGGATTCCTGCGCAGGGATATTCTGTTTTCGCGTCTGCCGGTATTTCTTTATCTGACAGATATTCTGGTACTGCTGGCAATGATGACACGGAACAATACTCCTCTGGAAGCTTCACTCGTAAAGATATCGTATGGAGCAGTCTGTATTCTGCAGGCATTGACGATTCTGTTCCGGCTTGCGACAGATTTGTCCACGAGAACAAAGGAATACCGTATTATGGATCAAATTGGAGCCGATGCGGAAATGCGGGAAAGAATACCTGTGCTGGAAATCGTATGGTATGGGCTTTTCCTTCTTGCAATAACACTGTTTTACATTGGTACTGCACTGTATTTTGTGGTTGGCAATGGAAGTCTGCCGGCGGGGAGTGCCGTGTTTGCGGTGCTGTTTGCAGTAGTTCCGTTATTGATCTGTCTTGGAATACTGCTGGTGTATTACCGCAGGAATGTTTTAGGTGAATCATTATGAAAATACTGGCGATGGATTATGACGGAACGCTGAAAATTGACGGAGAAGTATCCGCCAAAGATCTTACGGCGATCGAACGATGGAAAAAGGCAGGAAACGTATTCGTGATCGATACAGGGAGATCACTGGAATCAATACAGATGGAAGCAAAGACATGGGGCTTTGTTCCGGATTATTGGATCACGAATAATGGCGGGATGGTCTTTGACCGGGAAGGTACTGTGCTTTCTGCATCAGTGATCGATTCTGTGATGAGCGTTGATATTATGTACATCGCGCATGCGGTTGGAAATGTCGTTTCTTATGTGGTCAATGACGGCATATACCGGCACAGAGTGATCATTGATGAAAAAGAAGCAGATCAAAGATATCCGGAACTGGAACCGGATCTGACGGAGGAAGAGGTTATGCAGCTTCCCCGTCATGCACAGATCGTAATCTCCATGAACTCCATAGAAGAAGCTCGCCTTCTGGCGGAAAGAATCCGGAGTCATTTTCCGTATCTGGTGGAAGCATATGCAAATAAGTATGTCGTGGATGTGGTGCCGTATGGGATTTCAAAAGCGGGAGGTCTGGATTATCTGCGAAACCGTCTTGGAGTTGATGTGAAAGATATCTATACTCTCGGAGATGCAGAGAATGACATTCCGTTAATGGAATATGGGATACATGGTGCATGTATCAGGAACTCCCCGGAAGAAGTCCGTTCCCATGCAAAGATCCTGTGTGACAGTGCAGCGGAACTGATTGACGGAATAATGGCAGAATAAAAAGCCGCCGGAGCGGCTTTGGAATCAGTCCATGTGCAGATCTTTGCGGATTGCTTCGTGACGGACTTGAGATTGTTTTGCCCAGTTTGGACCTTTTGCATAGAGTTCTGTCAGCTCAGCCAGGGCAGCAGGGACATCAATTCCCTGCGGGCAGGCATGGGAGCACTGGCCGCAACCAATGCAGGCAGAAGGAAGTTTTTCCGGATCCAATGCGTCCAGGCGCATCGAACTCGACATGGATGAAGCATATTTGTAATCGTTGTAGCAGGAAAGCAGATAAGGGATATCCAGTTCCATCGGGCAGCCTTCACAGCAATACCGGCAGGCTGTGCACGGTACGCCTTTTTTCATATGTTCTGCAATGGTCAGCAGGGTATCAGTTTCAGCAGAGCTAATTTGACGCTCTTCCGCAAAGGAATTGATATTGTCGATGACCTGATCCATGGCATTCATACCGGACAGGATAACTTTAATGTTTGGCAGAGCCTGTAAGAATCGGAATGACCATGCGGCATCACTCATAGAAGAATCCAATGCTTTGAGGGAAGCGGATTCTTCTTCCGGCAGTGCAGCGAGTTTTCCGCCTCTTAATGGCTCCATGACCCATACACCCAGTCCATGTTTTGTGATAATGTCGTATTTCTTCTTTGCATCCTGCAGTGTCCAGTCAAGATAATTGCACTGGATCTGCACAAACTCGAAGACACCTTCGTAGCGTGTAAGGAATTCTTCCAGAAGCTGTGGACCGCCATGGAATGAGAAGCCGAGATGGTGTATCTTTCCTTCTTCTTTCATTTTCAGGATGTCCGGAATAATGTGGTAATCCGGGCTTTCATAGATTTTTACAGACCACTCCGTGATATTGTGCAGAAGATAGAAATCAAAATAATCAGTATTGCATCTTTCCAGAGACAGGTGGAAAAGAGCAATGTTGTCAATGGGACCGGGAAGAGAATGACCGGGGAATTTGTCAGCAATGTAATAACTGTCACGCGGATATTTCTTCAGTGCTTCTGCCATAGCACCTTCGGATTTTCCGCCGAGGTACGGATAAGCGGTATCGAAGTAATTCACGCCATGTTCGATTGCATAGTCAAACATGGAATTGACTAGTTTTTGATCGATTTCTCCGGTAGCTGGATCCATGGCAAAGCGCATGCAGCCAAAGCCGAGGCGGGATAGTTTTAATCCTTGAAAATTACTATATAACATATGTCACACTCCTTACGAATAGTATAGCTGAAAAGAAAAAAAGAGACATGGAGGCTGAAAGAACAAATCGGCTGGATGGATGAAAAATATGAGCGTCGCCGCAATAAATATGCATGCAGGGTGCTATACTGAAAGTAACAAGGAGAGTGAGGAACATAATTATGGAATTCAAGAAAGACTACAGCCGTCTTCTCGAGCCCGGGAAGATTGGAACGATGGAACTGCGCAATCGTATCATTATGCCTGCAATGGGTACGAACCTGAACAATTCCGACTGTACGGTATCTGATGCATTCGTTGCCTACTGCTTAAGAAGAGCGGAAGGCGGTGTCGGTATGATCGTTACCGAAGTTGTCGCTCCGGAGGCAGAAGGCCGTGTCATTACCGGAGAACTGGTACTGGATTCGGATAAGTACATGAATTCTATGAGCCGTCTTCCGCATGCAATCCATGCGGGCGGTGCAAAGGCATGTCTGCAGCTGGCACACGGTGGATGTTATGCATCTGCACGTATTACCGGTGTACGTCCGAAGACACCGTCTTCTGTCGGTAATTTCCAGAGACCGGAAGATACACCGCGTCCAATGGAAATCGATGAAATTCATGAACTGACAAGCAAATATGCTGAAGCAGCATTACGCGGTAAAAAGTGCGGATTTGATGCTGTGGAAATTCACTGCGCACATGGTTATATGCCGCTGCAGTTCCTGTCCGGCTATACGAACCGCCGTACCGATGAGTTTGGCGGATCACTGGAGAACCGTGCAAAGTTCGCATTGGAAATCATCCGCAAGACAAAAGAACTGTGCGGAAAGGATTATCCGGTCATTATCCGTCTGTCTGCTTCGGAATATGTACCAAACGGCGTAACAATCGAAGAAGCATGTGCATTTGCAAAAATGGCTGAAGAGGCAGGATGTGATGCAATTAACGTCTCTGCCGGTACATGGGATTCCAGAGCTGCTGATTATGGTGCAGTACTGGCTGGTGAGAAAGATCCGGAAGGACTGGATCTTGGATTAGGTGTTGGTACTTCGGTCTGGGTACAGCCATACTTCACACCGCGCGGAAGCCTGAAGCATCTGGCAGCTGCGATTAAGAAGAGTGTATCGATTCCGGTTGATGCCGTTGGTTCTATTTCCCCGGAAATGGGCGAAGAGATTCTGGAAGCAGGAGATGCAGATTTCATCTGTGTTGGACGTCAGACGATTGCCGATCCGGAATGGCCGAATAAAATCTATGCAGGGCATCCGGAAGAAATCCGCAGATGTCTGCGCTGCAATGAGTGTCTTGGTAAAGTAGAAGCAAACTGCCAGATTTCCTGCCAGGTTAACCCGGAAGCAGGTCGGGAAGCTGAACTGTTTGGACAAGTCTATCCGGCTTGCGGCGATAAGCGTGTTGCCATCGTTGGTTCCGGCCCTGCAGGAATGCAGGCTGCACTGACGGCTAGAAAGCGCGGCCTGGATGTTACTCTGTATGAAAAAGAAGCAGAGATTGGCGGAGAACTGAATCATATTGGCAATCCGGACTTTAAGGAAGATTTCCGGAATTATGCGGCTTATATCAAGAATGCAGTTAAGAAGTGCGGTGCAAAGATCATTACCGGTCATGAAGCAACAGCAGAAGAACTGGCAGCGATTGGATATGATGCAGTAATCGTGGCAGAAGGTTCTCATGTTTCCTGCCCGCCGATTCCGGGAATTGAAACAAGCGGTGTCCTGGATCCGATTCCTGTCATTGATGGCGTATTACCGAAAGGCGAAGAAGTGCTGGTATGCGGTGCCGGACTGGTGGGCTGCGAAGCGGCACTGGTATTAGCAGAAAAAGGCAAGAAAGTTACAATGATTGATCAGCTTCCGGAACATGCTCCAAATATGCCGATCTATGCAAAATGGGTACTGAATGCACGTCTGGCTGAAACACATGTAAAGATCTGCACCAATCATATGATCAAAGAATTGCGTCCGGGTGAAGTTGTAACATGTGATAAAGACGGTAACGAGGAAGTATTCAAGGGTGATGCAGTAGTGCTGGCTCTTGGTCTGACTCCGAATCACAAGCTTGCGAATGAACTGCGCCGTATTGCTCCGCAGATTCGAGTACTTACTGCCGGCGATACAAATGGTTCTCGCAAGATCATGAATTCTACAGAAGAAGGCTACCACGCAGCACGGATCATCTGATCTGAATTCTGATTGTAAATTGAGAGGCCCGTTTCGACGGGCTTCTTTTAAGATGGTAAAATAGAAGTATGGAAAAGAACGGAAAAATCAAAGGAATACATCATGTTTCGATGCGATGCAGTGATGCAGAGTGCTATGAAAAAGCAATAGCATTCTACACCAATGTCCTGGGACTGCCTGTTTATCGAAAGTGGGAGACAGGGATTCTGCTGGATACCGGGTGCGGATACGTAGAGATTTTTAACAATAATACCGGCACGAAAGATATTGGGGCAGTGCGTCATTTCGCTCTGGCGGCGGACAATGTGGATGCCATTGTACAAAGAGTTCAGGATGCAGGGTATGAAGTATTCGATGGGCCAAGGGATATCATCATTCACTCCGATCCGGAAGTGCATGCACGGATTGCATTTTGCCGCGGTGAATTAAACGAAGAGATCGAACTGTTCGATCAGAAGCAATAGATGCGGTTGTTTGTTGCAATTGATCCTGATGAGGCTATGCGTCAGGAACTGGTATGCTATATGAATGAACTGCGTACGTGCGGCATGCAGGGAGTGTATACGAAAGAGGAAAATCTGCATCTGACACTGGCATTCATTGGTGATTATGGAGATCCGGATGAAGTACTGGATGCCATGGAAGAGGCTGCAGGTGAAGAGTTTGCTCTGAAGCTCAATGGAATCGGCAGTTTTGCAGATATCTGGTGGGCTGGTTTTGAAGAAAATGAAGCGCTTGATCATCTTGTGATGCGGCTGCGTCATGCTCTTGCGGAACATGGTATACCATATGACCGCAAAGCATTTAAAGCACATTGCACGCTGGTACGGAAAGGACATTTTCCGCATAATGCGTATCGGTTTCCTGTGCGGGAATTGTCTGGATCGATGATCGTGCGATCATTGTCACTATATCGCTCGCAGGCGGGGAAGAATGGAATGGTGTATACCCGTCTGGGTGAGATCGATTTATTCGAGCCATGAAAAGAGGCTGTCTCAGCGTAAGCAGGAGACAGCCTCTTGAATTCCATCCGTGAATTATGCGTTTTGGTATTGTGAGCGATTATAGTACCAGTACAGGAGTTCGATGACGCAGGTAGCCATCCAGCCAACCGGATATCCAAAACCGACCAGTGCGGGAGTATTGGAAATGAAACGCGTCATAATAAAGAGGTATGTCTGACGGATCGCTACGAAGCCAGTCAGCATGATGATCATTGGACCACGTGAATCGCCGCGGCCGCGCAGAGCACCGGCAAGAACATGGTTGATGCAGTTGAACAGCATGAAGAAGACGTTTGTACGCAGGAACATCGCGCCATATTTGACGACTTCGCTGTCCTGGGTGAAGAGTTCTACGGTAAATGGTGCAAAGGCGAAGATGGCAATGGCAATTACACCGGTAATTCCAAGGGTAAGCAGGATGGTCGTCTTTGTGCCTTCGTCCGCCCGTTTGGATAAACCGGCACCAATGTTCTGAGAAACGAATGTGGTGGCGGCAAGGGCAAGGCTGTTCATTGGCAGCATGATAAACATGTCGATCTTGTTGTAGCAGCTCCAGCCAGCCATGACACCGGAGCCGAAGTAGTTAATATAAGACTGTACAAAGATATTGGAGAAAGCAGTGATAATGGACTGGATACCTGCTGGGAGACCGACTGCGAAGACTCTGCGCAGGATGTTCATATCAATATGGAGGTCTTTCCAGGACAGACGGTAGATATCTTTGGTAACCGTCAGAAGATAAAGAATAAGGAAGGCAGAAATGAACTGGGACAGGATCGTTGCAATGGCTACACCGGCAATTCCGAGATGGAATGCAATAACAAACAGCAGGTCCAGAATAATGTTCAGAATGCTTGTCAGGATCAGATAGTATAGTGGTCTCGTCGTGTCACCGACAGCACGGAGAATACCGCTGCCGATGTTATAGATGAGCAGACCGGAGAGTCCGGCAAAGTAAATGGTCAGATAGGTGACAGCACTGTCGAATACGTCACTTGGAGTGGCCATGAAGTGCAGCATTGGTTTGACTAAGAGTATGCTGAGGCCGGTAAACAGGACGCAGAGGACCAGGGTGGCTGTCATGACGGTCTCGATGGCATTATGGAGTTCTTCATAGCGTTTTCCGCCGAAGAAGTTGCCGATGACGACGCCGGCACCAACAGAGAAGCCGTTGAAGAAGAAGACGAACAGGTTGACGATCATGGTTGTGGAGCCGACGGCCGCAAGTGCCTGTGTGCCGACGAAATTGCCGACAACAATGGAGTCAACGGTGTTATACAGCATCTGGAATACATTTCCGAGCATAAGCGGCAGGGAGAACAGGAGAATCTGTTTTGCAATGTTGCCATTTGTCAGGTCACGCGTAGTTGTTTTTCTTTGGGTCATATTTACCTCCGCTTGTGTACCGTCTCATTATAATCGTATCTTTGAAAACGGGAAGTAAATAACGCTGCTGTTCTTTATGACATATGAAATTGTAAGAATACTGACAGAGATGGATGGTTGTAGAAACCGGTGAAAAGTGATACAACCTTGGAGGAAACAGGAGGACGAAATAAGATGAAAAGAAATATCTGGATCCTTATGGCTGGTGCTTTACTGTTGACAGGCTGTGCAAAACAGAGTGCTTCTTCTGCTGCGAGTGAGCAGAAGGATGATGAGCAGAAAGAACAGGAGCAGGAGAGTGTACCGGAGACACCGGAAAAAGAACTGCTTCTTGTAAAAGAGGAATACAGTGATGCAACACAGACATATACAAAAGAGTATACGTATGATGAAGAGGGGAATGTACTGACTGAAACATATAACAGCAGTGCAGAAGGATATTCCCGCTCGGAAAATACATATGCGAACGGCAAGATCGTTCACAGTGATGTAGAATCGACCGGAGGGTTTATCGAGGGCAATTACACATCGGATTATTTTTACAATGAAGATGGAAGCTATACGATGACCAATGTATATGAAAATGGTTCCATTCGGGAAGAGTATGCCTATGATCAATGGGGGAATCTTCTGAAACTGACCAGCGGATATGATGGCGGAGAGTATGTGCAGGAGAATGAAACAGAGGTAGATGGTGAAGGCCGTCCTGTGCATGTGACCACGAAGGCGAATGGTGAAGTCATGAACGAAGTGTTCTATGAGTATGATGACAATGGTGCTGTGGTCTATACAAAGACTGTGTCGAATGCAGGACCGGGCATTGGACAGATTATGCATGAAATTCGCTATGAATATACATATGATGAGAATGAAAATCTGGCGAAACGGGTACAGTATGAGCCGTCTGACCCGGATAATACGAGAATCATAACGGACTATACGTATAATGAGTACGGGCAGTGCGTGACAGAAACGACTGTAGATCCGGCTGGGAACCGTTCAGAACTGGTGAGAACATATCAATAAACAGGAACGAAGCAAAATCGCTTCGTTTTTTGTACAATGGAAACGTAGGAATGAGGCACATATATGTATTTTTACAGGATAGAAGAATTGTTGGTTCCGTGTGAGGCGGAGGATATAGTTTCGTGCGGCGGGCCGTATGTTGCGGTGATGAAGCCAAAAGATTTTATGGATCATCATGAAAAGTTCCAGATGGGAATTGATATGGATCTGGATTTGAGTCATGTACATGATACGAAGGCTGTGGTGAACTATGACAGTCTGACCGGTACACTGAATATTCCAGATCATGTGTCATTTCATAAAGAAAAGTTCAAGCTTGCATTTGCATTGGATGAAAAGGGAATTGTATTCATCGATGAAGATGATTATACATATCATGTGCTGGAAAATATAAGGGCTACAAGAAAGTGGAAACTGCCTTCTCTGGAACGATTCCTGTATGATTTTCTGGAAGAAACGATCAAAGATGATAATGCGATGCTGGAATCGGTGGATAAGAATCTGGATTCTATTGAGGCATCCATTATGAAGGGAGAGATAGAAGAATATCCGATGCAGCTGAATGATATTCGCTCGGAACTTCTTGATATGAACCGTCATTATGAGCATCTGATCGATCTGGCAAAGGAACTGGAAGAAAATGAAAACGGCTTTTTCCAGGAAGCAAATCTGCGTTATTTCAGGCTGCTGGCAGAACGTGTGCAGCGTCTGCAGGATCATGTCACGACATTGCGTGAATATATTGTGCAGCTGAGAGATCTTGTATCAGAACAACTGAGTATCCGGCAGAATAAGATCATGACGCTTCTGACGGTTATTACATCGATTTTCATGCCGCTGACATTGATTGCAGGATGGTTTGGAATGAACTTTATTAATATGCCGTCGACGAACTCAAAGATAGGGTATCCAATAACTATTGGCGTCAGTGCTTTGATTATTGTGATCGAGCTGGTCTGGTTCCACAAGAAAAAGTGGTTGTGAGATTCTGAAGATAAAGATGCCTTCGAACGTATGCTGATTCAGCGGTCGAAGGCAAAATGGATAATAATCAAACGGTATATGAAGAGCTGGATGAAGATTATTTCCTGAGACTTTCAAGATATTCGTTGAGTTCGCTGCGGAAGATTCTTTCCGCATTGATTCGGCTTGGTCTGGTATCTTCACGGAATACTTCGTATGTTGTGAGTTTCATCGGTACATTAAGAAGCGGATAGAGGACGAAATCATTCTTTAAAGAACAGAGGATTCGTCCGCTGGGTTCGCCGATTACAGCCCAGGTGCCTTCTTTCATCAGATAGGAGGCCATCATCAGTTCGCGGCTGACACGTAGAAGGTATTGTCTTCCGGGAAAGATGGAATTGTGCCAGTGTTCGTACTGGGCGTTATAGCGAAGATAGATCTCTTTATTAGGGGGCAGTTCCTGAATGGTCATATTGGCATGATAGGGACTGTCTTTTCTGGTGATGAGAACAAAAGGCTCTTCTGTTATAAGCCGTGATTTGGTGCTCGGAGCGTCCTTGATAATGCTGACATAGCCGATATCGATAAAGTGTTCATTCAGGCGCTGATAGATCGTGGATGAATGATAGGAGTGAATTGACAGGCATATTTCAGGATGCCGATCGATGAATATGGGACAGAAAGCATCCAGAAATGTTCCCTGTGAACATTCGTTTGCACCAATTGAAAGGAACTGCCGGAACGGTGTACGCACGGAAGTCTCGATATCTTTATACAGTACTTCCATTTGTCTGGCACTTCGTAAAAATGATTCTCCGTAAGGAGTGAGGATGATGGTGTTCTGACCTTTGTTTCGGTTTATTAGTGTGACGCCGATTTCACGTTCGAGTGCTGCAATGCGGCGGGAAACACTGCTCTGAGATGCATATAATAGATTGGCAGCGGCACTGATACTGCCGGTATCGACGACGGCGAGAAACACACGGATTGATTCCAGATCCATAAAACCTTCCTTGTATATGCACATATTGCATATTTACATCTTGCTATATGCATATTACATGAAAAACATACCTGTTACAATAGTTCTACCGGGAGTATGTAAGTGCTTCCAAAGGGGAATTACCCATGAAAAACAGGAGGATTAATAATGGGTGAAAAATTTATGAATGCCATGTTGGTCGTTGCCTCTAAGATTGGTAACAACCGAATCATGACATGCATCAGAGATGCCTTCACGGATCTGATGCCGCTGATCATTGCGGGTTCGTTCTGCACACTCTTCTCGAACGTTATCTGCAACACCACACCGGGCTACGTTTCTCTGGCAAATGTTCCTGGTCTGTCCTGGCTTGGAGTACTGAAGCCTCTGTTTGATGCAGCCAACTATGGTACCATGAACTTCATGGCTATTGGCATTGTCATTCTTCTTTCCATGAAAGTTGCTGAAAGCTATGACAACAATGACAGAGTCGTTATGCTCGTTGGTCTGGCTTCCTACATTTCTCTCTGCACGACATCCGTTACAGGTACAGCACCGGAGAGTGGTGAGGTCGTTACGATTGCAAATGCTCTCGGACGTCAGTTCACAAATGCTCAGGGTCTGTTCGTAGCTATGCTCGTAGGTATCGTTTCTTCGATCCTGTATGTTAAGATGGTTCAGTCCGGAAAACTGCAGATCAACATGCCTGATTCTGTTCCACCGAACATTGCTCGTTCTTTCGCAGTTCTGTTCCCGGCAACATTAACAGTTCTGATCGTTTCCGGCTTCGGACTTGCATTCCATATGATTACAAATATGACGCTGTTCGATGCAATCACAACATTCATCCAGGCTCCGCTGAAGAACATCCTGACCGGTCTGCCGGGCTTCATGTTCCTGATGGGATGCACGGTTGTTCTGTGGTGGTTCGGTATCCATGGTACACAGACTCTGAAGGGTGTTTATGAAGCAATCCTGCTGCAGGCATTCGCAGAGAACGAAGCTGCTTACCTGGCAAATGAAGTTCCGCCGAACATCATCAACACACCGTTCATGTCCGTATTCGGTACAGTTACTGGTGCTGGTATCACAGGTGGTCTGCTGATTGCTATTCTGCTCTTCTCCAAGCGTGAAGACTACAGATCCATTGCTAAGCTGGCTATTCCGTGCGCAATCTTCAACATCAACGAGCCGGTTACATTCGGTCTCCCGATCGTTATGAACCCGATCCTCGGTATTCCGTTCATTCTCTCTCCGATCGTTTCCGTCGGTGTTGGTTACTTCCTGACTAAGATCGGATTCTGTGCAAAGATGGTAGTTAACGCTCCGTGGACCACTCCTCCGGGACTGATGGCATTCCTCGCAGGCGGCGGCTCCATTGGTGCAGCTATTTCTCAGATCATCGTTATTCTGATTGCGTTTGCAATCTATACACCGTTCGTCCTGATTTCCAACAAGCAGGCAAGCGGTGAAGAAGCATAATTAACTAATCTGACAGTATAGAGAGCGGTATATGTGTTATGCCGCTTTCTTTGTAAAGAAAGAAGGAGAAAGTACTATGGCAAAAACATTCCCGGAAGGCTTCCTGTGGGGAGGCGCAACGGCAGCCAATCAGTTTGAGGGCGGCTGGAACGAAGGCGGCAAAGGATGGTCGGTATCTGACGCCGCCCGGTCACATCTTGATGTCGATGTGAAAGACTATGCAAAACAGAATGAAGTACTGATGAAAGATATTGAGGAAGCACTGGCGCATCCGGAAGATCTGGAGCATTATCCGAAGCGTCATGGTTCCGACTTCTATCATCATTGGAAAGAGGACATTGGTCTGCTGGCCGAAATGGGCTTTAAAGTATTCAGAATGTCAATTGCATGGTCGCGTATTTTCCCGAAGGGTGATGAGGCAGAACCGAATGAGGAAGGCCTGCAGTTCTATGACAATGTCTTCAATGAATTGAAGAAGTACAATATTGAACCGCTGGTAACGATTTCTCATTATGAACCGCCGCTGCATCTGTGTCTGGAATACGATTGCTGGTATAATCGCAAGACAATCGATTTCTTCATGAACTTCGGTAAAGTTGTCGTTGACCGTTTCAAAGACAGAGTAAAATACTGGCTGACATTTAATGAAGTTGACAGTATGATCCGTCATCCGTATACAACTGGTGGATTGATTCGGGACCGGTTCAGCGATGATATCTGGGAAGAAGTTATTTTCCAGTCGATGCACCATCAGTTCGTGGCAAGTGCACTCATTACAAAGTACATCCACGAAGTTTCACCGGAAGGAAAAGTTGGATGCATGCTGACAAAGCTGACGTATTATCCGTATACCTGCAAACCGGAAGATGTGCTGGAAGCGCAGCAGAGAATGCGTTCAACGTACTGCTACAGTGATACACAGGTATTCGGTGAGTATCCGGCTTACCTGCTGGCACGGTTCCGCAATCACGGATTGAACATAAAGATGGAACCGGAAGATCTGGAAGTAATGAAGAAATATCCGGTAGACTTCATCTCGTTCTCTTACTATTCTTCGAGCTGTGTTGCGGCGGACGATACCGGTCTGCAGACGACTGCAGGCAATACAGTAACTGCAATCAAGAACCCATATCTGAAAGCAAGCGAATGGGGCTGGCAGTCAGATCCGATCGGTCTGCGTGTTTCGCTGGTTGATCTGTATGACAGATATCGCAAGCCGTTATTCATTGTTGAAAACGGACTGGGTGAAAAGGAAGAACTGATTCCGGATGGAAAGGGCTCTTTTACAGTCGATGATCAGGGCCATATCGATTATTACAAAGACCACTTCAAGGCTATGTATGATGCGATCTATGAAGATGGTGTTGAATTGCTTGGATACACGACATGGGCGTGCATCGACCTTGTATCGGAATCCACAAAACAGATGTCGAAGCGCTATGGTTTCATCTACGTTGACTGCGATGACTACGGAAGAGGAACATTCAACCGTTATCGCAAGAAGTCCTTCTATTGGTACAAAGACATCATCGCAAGCAACGGAGCAAAACTCTTCGAAGAAGAGTAACATCCTTCATGATGCAAATTGCATCTTCCTGGTCAAGGATACCAGTGTATCCAGATACCCCAGGCTTATAGGATCCCCGGTGCCTCCGGGTACCGTGTGATCGTATAAAGAGATCACTGAGGAAGCATTGTGCTGTATTGGCGCAGTGCTTCTTTTTTGATTGAGAGTGCGGCGTTGATATCGCGGTCGTGGTGGGTATGGCAGACAGGACAGTCCCATTCCCGTA
>JAFYHC010000101.1 GCA_017539385.1 Solobacterium sp.
CCATCCACTTCTTTTCTTCACCGTTGATGAAGATGCGTACACATGTGCCGTCTGCGTTCGGATCTTCACTGTTGGCAAACTTGACATATTCGCCGGATACATTGATCGTGCCGTCTTCTGCCACGATCCACTTGTATGCGGCATTTCTGCCATTGCCTGGTTCGACGAAGTCTTTCTTCAGTTCCGGCTTGCCGTTGTTGTAGTATCTTTCGTTTTCTGAATCATAAGTCAGTTCGGTGAAGTTCTGGCTGTCCCAGTCACACATACCGAAGTACCAGCCGTCATTGCCCTGTTCGCCGAAACTGTCGAACAGAACAGTGTTATTGCTGCGTTCCGGATCCGGTGTCGGTTCCTTGGCTTCACGGATCACTGCGGACAGTCTGCCGGCATCCCAGCCGTTGTTGCCGTCAGCGTTGATCTGGAAGGACAGAATGTCATTTGCCTTCACTTCGATATCATCAAAGCGGAAGGTGTAGGTAGTATCCTTTGCTTTTGCTACATTGACTTTCTTTGTTTCCAGGACCTTGTCATTATGGTAGATCGTGACAGTGACGCCATCCGGTCCGGATGGATTGTCATTATCGTTATGACCAAACTTGACATAGGTGCCGCTGAGGTTGATCTTGCCGTCTTCTGCAACGACCCATCTGTAGATCGGATCCAGGGTAGCACCCGGATGCACATAGTCTTTCTTCATTTCCAGACCGGAGTCTTTCACAGAAATGTAAGCTGTCTGATCATTGTTCATATTGGTCAGAGGCTTGGCATCTGTCAGAGATGTTCCTTCCATGAAGTACCAGCCGTCGGTTCCCTGGGTAATGGAACTCAGTGTGTTGAGATTCGTGTTGTTGTCATCCCCCGGCACCAGATCGATCTTAACCGTCGGTTCAATTGCGACGGAGAGTTTTCCGGCATCCCATGCATTGTTGCTGTCCGGAGAAATCTGGAAGGAAATGACATCATTTGCCTTCACTGCAAGTTCTTCGAATGTGAATGGCAGGACATTGTTGTTGTCAGCTCCTCTCAGTACATTCACTTTCTTTGTCAAAAGTACCTTGCTGTTCTGGTAGATCGTAACGGTTACACCATCCGGATAAGAAGGATTCGCATCATCCTGACCAAACTTGACATAGCTGCCGTTGATGTCGATCTTTCCGTCTTCCTTAACGACCCATCTGTAGATCGGATTCTGTACAGATCCCGTATGTACATAGTCTTTCTTCATTTCCAGACCGGAATCTTTTACAGAAACATAAGCGCTCTTGTCATCGTTCATCTTGGTGAGCGGTTTTGCATTCGCAAGCGTTGTACCTTCCATGAAGTACCAGCCGTCCGTACCCTGTGCGATTGAGTCAAGATTTCCAAGTGTCGTCTTGTTATCATCACCCGGTTTGAGATTGATATCGGAAGTCGGTTCGATCGCTGCGGAGAGAATACCGCCGTCCCATGCATAGTTGCTGTCGGCACAGATCTGGAAACTGATCTTGTCGCCGCGTTTTACTGCCAGTTTTTCTACGTTGAAGCTGATCGTATTGTTGTTTCCGTCACCGCGTTTCACAGTGACTTTCTTTGTGAACAGGACTTTGCTGTTGTGGTAGATCTTAACTGTAACGCCATCCGGCCAGGACGGGTTGGCATCTTCCTGTCCGAACTTGAGATACGATCCGGCAATATCGATATTGCCGTTCTGTCCGACAACAAACTGATAGATCGGATCCAGGAAGTCACCGGTATGGACGAAGTCTTTCTTCATGACCAGTCCTTCGGTTCTTCTGGACGCATAGCCGGTATTGTTATCGATCTTCTTCGTCAGGACTTTTGCGTCAGCCGGAGATGTTCCTTCCAGGAACCACCAGCCGTCCGTGCCCTGTGTGATGGAGGACAGTCCGGCGAGAGAGGTGGAGTTGTCATTATTGCCTGTCGTTACTTTTGGCGTCTTGTTGGCATCTTCGATCACAAAGTGATACTTGCCGCCGTCATAGGCTGCGTTTTCTCCCGGATGCACCAGCATGGTGATCGCATCACCTGCTTTTACGCTGACACCATAGGTAGAAAGGTCACCGGTGACTTCGCGGTCGGTGAGCGGAGCGAAGTACTGCTGCTTCAGGATCGTATTATTCTTCATCAGATATACGGTCACACCATCCGGCCACGAAGGATTGGCATCCTCATTTTTCAGTTTTGTGTAATCCAGATCAATGTTGATGACGCCGTCTTCGGCAGCGATCCATTTCACGATTGCTGTCTTGCCGTTATTTGCCGGGATAATATAATCCTTCTTGATCTCGACACCGTCATCTGTATAGAACTTTTCGTTGTTCTCACAATGTTCCACATTGACCGCATTGAACGGATCAACGCCATAGCCATACTGATAGTACCAGCCGTTGTATCCCTGTTTGCCGTTGAAATCATCCAGAGTAGATGCGAAGTTCTCTCTCTTTCCGTCATACCACGGAGGAACGGTCTTTTCGTTGTCACCGATCAGTCCGCTGATACTGTTGATGGCAAATTCATACTTGCCGCCGTCATAGGCATTGTTGTTGATGCCGTTGACGACCATTGTGATATAGGCGTCTTTTGCGACAGTGAGCGAAGCGATATCCAGACGCTTTGTGATCTCGCGGCTGACATCCGGAGCGAAGGTCTGCTGGGCCAGCACTGTATTGTTGTAATACAGTGTGACGCGTGTGCCGTCCGGCCAGGAGGGATTGGCATCCTGGTTTTTCATCTTTGTATACGATGCACGGATCGAAACAACGCCATTCTGTGCCACTTTCCATTTAATGACTGCAGAGCTGTCATGTTCACCTGTATTGACGTAATCACGCTTGATTTCCAGCCAGTTATTGCTGAAATAACGTTCATCACCGGAATAATACGGACTCATGTTATAGGCATGGAACGGATCATCCCCATAACCGCCCTGGAAATACCAGCCGTTGCTGCCCTGCGGACCGAAGTCTGTCAGTACGTTTGCAACATTCTGTCTTGGTTCGGAACCGGTGACCGGAATAGAATTCTCCGTCGTTGCACCGTTGATGTCATAGATCGTCACATCCAGTGCACCGCCGTCGTAAGAGGAATTTCCTGCCGCATCGACCATGAAATACAGACGGTCGGACGGTGAAACATACAGCATTGGAATTCTGTGCTTGACCAGGTTTTCTCCCTTGTCCGGCACATCGACATACTCTTCATAAAGCAGTTCACTGTTCTTATATGCTTTGATCTTTACGCCGTCCGGGAAGTCCGGATTGCCGTCATTCTGTTCAAACTTTGTATATTTGATACGAAGATCAACGTTGCCGCTGACAGCAGGCATCCACGACAGAATGGCATTATGATTCAAAGACGGATGAATGAAGTCTTTCTTGATCGTTAATGCCGGTGAAGTCGCATTGAGGTATTCACCGTCTTTTTCATGTGAAACGACCTGTGCATCTGCCGGCGATGTACCAAACATATAGGACCAGCCGTTATTGCCCTGCAGTCCGAAGTCACTGACACTGTTTGCGTTGTTGTTGCTGCGGCCTGTATAGAATGGCTGCGGAAGCGGTGTATTGACATCTTTGATCCATACATAGAAGCTGCCGCCGTCATAGGCATTGTTGTTCAGAGGATTGACAACAAAATACAGGCTTTCCAGTTCTTTTACTTCCAGTCCATCGATCTTGATCTCGCAAAGATTTTCTTCTGTCGTACTGATCGGTACACCCTTCAGTTCAAGCAGTTCTGATCCTTTGTATACCAGCAGCTGTACGCCGTCCGGATAGCTTGGATTGGCATCTCCGTTTACATTCTTGACATACGTGACTTTTACATCAACTTTGCCGTCTTTGGCAGCACGCCATTCAAGAATCGGAGAGATGCGGTCAGCCGTATGAACGAAATTGTTCTTGATCTCAAGACCGCTGGCACCGATCTGTCCATAGGCTTCCCCGGTAAAGCTGGATGCACGTTCCGATCTCTCCGGATGCTTATAATCACCGAAGCGGTAGAACCAGCCGTTGGATCCCTGTTCGCCGAAGTCGATCACATTGAATGCGTTGTTCGTACGGGCGGGATCATCGTCAAATGCCGGTTCTTCATAAGCCTGTACATTGAATGCGTCCGGCCAGAATGCCTGGAGTAATTCCATTCCGTTGACATTCTGTCCGCCTGTCATGGCAACGATTCCTACTGCGATTGCAATAATGACCGCAAGTGCTGCAGCCAGGAATTTTCCTTTTCCCGCCAGCAGGACGGGCAGAAGAGCTTTTCTGTTCTTTTTCTTCTCTTTGTCTGTCATACTTTTACTCCCTATCAGTCATAAACTGTCAGATTATTCCACTTCACATCCGCATTGGCACCGAAGATCTGCCATTTTGTGCCTGCCGACCAGTACATTCTGGCTGTCAGCGCAATATCGTCATTCACATAGACGCATACAACACCGTCATTCACATACATCGATATATGGAGCGGTTCCCCTTTCTGCAGGTCATACTCCATGAAAGACTGTGCATAAGAGTCCATCAGACGGTCGGTATTATAGAATTCGATCTTATTTTCTTTGACATTGAATACATAGTTGAGTGTTCCGACATTATCCATATCCGGAGCGAATGCAATACCGAACATTTCATCGTCAGCGTAATCGGTGATTTCCACTTCCATGCGTCCGGAATCGCTGAATTCATCAAACTGTACCAGTTCATACTGATCACCCTTGAATTCATAGGAATTCTTTTTTGCCGATATGGTTTCCGACATTTTGAGCGGTTCCGCATGAACGTTGTGTGACAGTGCAGCAGCTACTTTTTCATTTTCTACTGCGTGCAGGGAGCCATCTTCCCGCTGTGCAAGCTGATGGACGACCATATTGCCTGCCCAGTCATATTCATTTGCATCATCGTGCTTGATCTTTGTTCCATTCCATCCCACGGCATACAGATTGGTGCCATCGGTCTCCAGTCTTCCGGCATAGAAGCCGCTGCCGTCAAATGTATCGGATGCCGGCTTTACAAACGGTCCTTTTGCGGAATTCGATGTGCGGTAATGAACAACACGGTCCGGCCACTGGTCTGAGAATGTCAGATACCACGTATTATTGAACTGGATCAGGGTTGGGCACTCCATATTTGTTCCATATCCCATATCATCCTCAAAGAAGATTCCCTGGTCTTCCCAATGACTCAGGTCTTTTGAGGTATAGCGTGCTATGACACCGTTGTTATTGGAACGTGTTACGATGAGCATCCAGTACTGCTGTTCTTCCGGTATATACAGAACATACGGGTCACGGAAATCATCCCGGGAATAGTGATCATTGGCAATAAAGGTATCTTCCGGTATCTTCTTCCAGTCATGCATATCGCTGCTTGTTGCGTGCATGATTGCTTCTTTCGGGTCACGGTAATCGTTGTGTCCCGTAAAGAATGCATGATACAGTCCGTTCTGGTCCTTGATCACACAGCCGGTTCCAAGCGCAATGTCCTGATCATCTCCGGTCTCTCCATACGGAAGAACAATGCCGTCATTTTCATAATTGCAGTAATCCTTCGTACGCAGCAAACCCCATGGATGATACCCGACCTTGCCGTCACGCTGGTCTGCCAGATAGAAAATATACATTGTTCCATCATCGTAGAATGGCATCGTGTCACCAATCCAGGCAGCTTCTGTCTTGGGAAACACTGAAACGGCTTCGTGTTCTTCGCCTTCCTGCTGTGATGCTGCACTCCCTTTGCAGGCACACAGCAGAAAAAGCGATATGACCAGTACAGCGGTTCTGATTCTTTTCATGTATGGCTTCCTCCCTGTTCCCTTGATCCTTCCATTAGGAATTATGCATTTGCACACATAAAATATAACATAGCACTGTGCAATTGCACGCACCCAATTGTGATACTTGATACTTTTTCTATCGGCCAAATAAGGTATATATTGTCATTTTTCCGAGTTCAATGAAATATACGGCATAACCAGAAAAAAGCCGCAAAGCATAACACATTGAGGCAAGGATTCTGTTGTCAGTGGAGGGAGAAGGAAAAGGAGTCTTCGAACTCCTCTTCCTCCAGTTCTTCCATTTCATCCATCCAGTCTTCTTCCTGGAAGCGGGGACGCTTTACAGCAGACTTTCCTATAATGTAGCGGTCCACGGAATCGCGGAGGATCCCGGAAGGAATCTGCAGTACCGTTATGAGGGTATATTCTTCTGTGAACAGGAACAGTTTATCGCCATATACCAGCGGCCGCAGTTCTTCGCCTTCGCTGTCGTACAGTCTGTTTCTGACCCAGAATACAAGAGGACCCTTGATCTCGGACAGTTCATATCCGCGCTCCATTGCAAGACGTGCATAGCGCTGAGCAGCCTTTCGCGGGATGCCGACACGTTCGACGATACGCTGTTTTGCATGATGTGTTAGATACATGATTTCCTCCTTTATCTGCTTTGTGCCCATAGTATATATAGGTCAGGATGTACAAAGCCGAAGGGGGGTAATATTTTTCTGCATCTGCAGGTACCAGTCTGTGTTACGATAAAGAAAAGTACAGGAAAGGAGGACAGCCGCAGACATACAGCAGGCATACAGTAGAAGGGAACTGCATGCATTCTGCTTTATACAGACATCATTCAGAACGATCGCAGCCGTTTTTCCATGTATCTGCCGCCGTGGAAGCGGAAACCGCAAAAAAGCACAAGGAGAAAACAGCATGCATAAGTATCAGAAACTCGCAGCCATACTTGGTGCGGGCATATTATTTACTGCCTGCGGCACCGGTGCCGGCAGTCTGCCGGACGAAGCCTATGAGCCGGTTCCCCGCAGCCTCTTTCCAATTCCGGACGATGCCTATGTCGGTGATACGATGCCGTTTGTAACAGATGACGGCACGCTGGAATTGTATTATCTGTACGATACCGATCATAACGGCAAGTGCTATCATCCGATCTGGAAGTATTCCACCAAAGATCTGACATCGTATGAAGACCATGGCATGGTTTTGAACTTCGGTAAAATGCAAGACCCTGATCCGGCAATTGGAACCGGATCTGTGACCCAGGACAAGGATGGCAAATATCATCTGTTCTACACCGGACACAATGATCTGGGCAACCAGGGCAAAGGCAAAGAATGCGTCATGCATGCGGTCAGTGATGATCGTACAACATGGACCAAGCTGCCGGAAGATACCTTCTTTGCACCGGAGAACTATTCCAAAGATGATTTCCGTGATCCGGAAGTCTTCTGGGTCGAAGAAGAAAACTGCTGGTGGATGTTAATGGCAGGACGGGAAAACACCAAAGGCGGTGTCACTGCCCTCTTCACGTCCACAGACCTGCATAAGTGGGAATACGATGGAATCCTCTATGCACCGATGGCACAGTATATGCTGGAATGCCCGGATATCTTTGAGATCGACGGTACATGGTATCTGACATACAGCTGGGACTGTGTAACGTATTATGCAGTCGGTGAATCCCGCAGAGGACCGTTCAAGGCACCGGCGGACAATGTATTTGACGGCAACGGGTTTATCTACTATGCCGCAAAACACGCACACTTCAAAGACGACGACTATCTGTGCGGCTGGCTTGGCCGGGCTGCGCTCACGGTGGATTCCGGCGCTTACCAGTGGGCAGGCAATGTCCTCAATCACCGTCTGGTGAAGCATGAGGACGGCACGCTGGGTGTTGCCGCACCAAAGACCTACTGGGATCACTTCGCACAGGAGAAGCCGTTCAAAGCCGTAAAGAAACAGGGCAAAGTAACCATCAAGGACAACACGATTCAGCTGAGCGGAAGTGCAGATACATACGCACTGGCAGACATGGGCACGCGTCCTGCAGCGATGTTATTGGAATGTGATGTAACATTGAAAAACGGCGTTGCCGGGTTTGCCTTCGGCGGCTATGCGGATGATCCGGAATGGTATGTCATGTGTCTGGATACGGTAAACGGACGCCTGCACTATAACGGACTGACCGTGGAACAGATGGAGAAATTCGATTCACCGGCGTTTACGAATTTTGATTTCTCCAAGCAGGAAACGCACCATGTCACGCTGGTATGCGAAAACGAGATCGTCATCCTGTATATCGATGATCTCAAGGCATTCAGCTGCCGGTGCAGTTCCTCCACAAACGGTGCGCACATCGGTGTCTTCGCCGACAATTGTGACGCAGTCTTCTCCAATATCACCGTACGCATTCCGTGATGGAATTTGAAAACGCACATTCAAGCTGTGCGTTTTTAAATTTACCAGTGCGGCTGCAGCATTCCGAAGCCGGCTGCGTTGCGTGCACCAATGCCGCAGTCCTGCAGGATCTTATGCATCCGCGGCGTCGTATCGATCTGGCAGCGGAAATCATAGGCAGTATAGCGGAAGCCCTTGTAGGTAATGGTGCGTCTGACAATATCTGTTACATGGTAGAGACGGAAATAGTCATCCATGGTTTCACCGGTCAACTGTTCCAGCTTATGGGCAAGATTTGCGGCAATGCGGGCGGAATAATCATTTTCTTCCGGTGAATGGTAGAGATGATAGCCGTCTTCCTCTGTCGTATAGACGGTGACCGGGGACATCGTTTGATAGGTGATCGTGCCGTTGAGGTCCGGTATCCGGCTGACAGTGTGCTGCAGAATGCGCACATGATTCCCACAGATGTCCATGGCACCGGTTTCTTCGATGCATGCCATGATCTGTTCCAGAAGATGACGGGACGGGGACGCGATCGTCAATGAAGCAGTATCCTGGAAGACAAGTCCCTGGGGATTTTGCATATAGCGTCCGCGCAGATTGGAAAACGTAAACAGTTTGATCGTTCCGGGATCCCCGTCATGAAGCAGGATGCCGGTCTGATGATCCATCGCGGAATAGATCCATGCCTGGATCCCGCGCCGGTAGTCATATGGCACCCGTACACCTTTCATATCCAGTTTCAGGGTGATCCTCATGATTCCTCCTGCATGGTTTCTACGAAGCGCGTCTGGTTCATGAGCGGATGTACCAGACGGATGGCACCTTCTTTCGGGCATTCCATGACACAGGCGCCGCAATACCAGCACTCTCCCGGATACAGGACTTCCGGATGGCTTCCCTTTTCTTCCGCCGGAATCAATACATCCATGTGGCAGGCTTCCACGCAGCGGTTGCAGCCGATGCATAACGATGCATCAAAGCGGATCGGCCGGTTGCTGGAAGGAATTTCCCGTGCTGTCCATATACTCATGCATGCACCTCCGGATTATGCTTCTCATATTCTTCTTTCAGGTTTCCAAAGAAGTCCAGCGGGACTTCTTTTCGCATGACCTGACCGTTTTCCTGATGGATCGTGATATAGCAGTGTTCTGCATCTGTCTTCGATGCGTCGCTGTCGGAGCGGACAAAGTTCAGCGGTGCACAGGATGCCCTGCGCATCCGGCACGCTTCCAGGATCATTTCCGAGACATCCAGGATGTCCAGTACTTCATGGACACGGGAAAGTTCATGGGGATTGGCGGCGTACAATTGCGGTACAGCTTCTGTGCGGTATTGCTGCAACAGTGCAATGCCCTGCTCCAGTAATGCATCATTTTTGACACCACCGCAGTAATTCTGCATGGCTTTGGCAATGGCCTTATTGAGTTCACGCCAGTCCATACCGTCTTCTTTGCGCAATGGTGCATAGAGACGGTCGATCTCATTCTGTATGTATGCTTCAGAGACAGTCCCATGCGACATTGTCTTACTGGCTTCTGCTGCCTTGCGGCCGGCGTAATGACCGGTTGCGCACGCTGCTCCGGCGCAGTCCATCGCATACAGCATATCGCCGCATGCATAGACACCATCGATGCTTGTCTTCAGATCCCAGTCGGTGATCACACCGCCCGGTGCCCCGAACAATTGCCTTTCCTGATCCAGGAAGGAAGCAGACTGCCAGCCGTTTCCATAGCTTTGCAGCATATGCCGCTCGGGATCGAAGCCGCGCTCACTGAGACTGCGGTATACCGGGATCTTGGTCTTTCCTTCTTCTCCGACCATGAGTCCCCAGATGGCTTTGCGCTCCATCTCGGGCATGCGGGAGAGATCTGCGTAAAACGGCAACTTGTAGCCCCTGCGCATCAGTTCATCAAACGGCAGTGTTTCCGGTCCCCGGTATGCATATTTGGGATCATCGATCACACCGCCCTTCAGGAAGAATTTCTGTCCCTTGGCGGGATAATAGCGCTCCCGTACGCTGGTGAGCTCTTTGCCATCCCGGTCCACATATGGGATCTCCTGACCGCGGGCATCCACCATCGTTGCGGCATACCACGTATTGTGGTTATTGCCGGTGCTGTAAGGCGGGAAGCTGCGTCCGGCAGCGCTGAATTCTGCTTTTACGGACTTTTCCATCATGGTGAATTCCATCCCGGCACGCCATCCCATCGCATGACCGGTGCCGATGCATTGCGGCGGACGGAATTCCGAAAGTCCCATCATATCCGGGTCAAACAGCCAGATGCGGGCCGGACGGGACATTGCAAGTACCGTCGTCCTGGCCTTGATCACACTGATTTTTGCCGTGCGTACATTCATGCACAATGCACCAGTGCCGCGCATCTTTCCATCTCTATGCTCGGTTAATAAGCTGCACGCTTCCGTACGCTCCAGAATACGCACACCCAGTTGACGCAAACGCTTCAAAAGGACTGGTTTGAACGTAGAGCCCCATACGCGCAGGGTAAACTTATTGGCATAGTCATAGGCAAATAAGAGACCGGTTGTTTCATCGCGAAAATCTGCCCCGGCAAATTCCCCTTCGGTATCGCGTATCTTGCCTCCCCAGGCTTCCAAATCCACCAGCCGGTCATAGCCTTCCCGGCATTCGATATAATGTGCGATCCCGTTGCTGTAGTGGTCCTGTTCATCCACGTATGCTTCGGCGATCTCTTCCGGTGTCACGTTCGAGCATGGATTGGTACAGGCGGATTCCCAATGGTCAAAGCCGGTACCGGCTGCGCCGCTGTGGATCACAGATCCCTTTTCCACCAGGATGACCTTCTGCCCGTTCTGTGCTGCTGCGATGGCCGCAAAGCATCCCGATACACCGGCGCCAAGCACCAGTACATCACATTCCAGGTCTTCCCGGTTCTCCATTTCATTGGGGTATGGCCATGTTCTCATTGTGCCTCTTCCTCCTGTATGTTTTCCGATGATTCCGCCGGTACATTGATGCCCGCAAGCATCTCCCGCGAAAGATAGAACGGTTTGGGTCCGAAGGGATCGATGACAAACCCGGTATATTCCTGCGCGACTTTGTCGGTGATCTCATCAAATGACAGGATCTGTGTCCCTTCAAGACGATCCGGATCATAGAGATTCCGCCATCGTCCAAGTGCATCCCAGTCGGTATAGACCGGCAATACCATGCTTTGCGGCAATGCACTGGCAGATACTGTCGGATATTCATACGCAGCATCTTCCGGCAGAATCACGCTGGGATCTGCCATTTCCGTTTCATACAGGAACACCGGCACGAGAAAGCGGCTGCGCAGGATCGCATTGATCAATATGTTTATGTATGTATCATTGCCGGCATGATCGTCATATCCCCTTAACCAGCCGCATAAAGCAGGCAGTTCCAGATGATTCTCTTTCGGTATGTCTTTTGGTTCGCATGTGCCGCAGATCACGGAAAACTCCGGGAATGCCCTGGTATCGTCTTCTGCAGAAAGATAGAGGCCCGCCGAAGCACCGTTGACTCTCCGGACATTTTTACCATTTAACCGAATACCGGTGACCTGTGCTTCGTAGGGCTTTCCACCAGGCAGATAGACAAAGACTCTGTCTCCGGTATGGATCTGTCCTTTGACCTGACCGACGTAGAAAAACTGTCCGTTGTCATTGCGGCGGTAGACCTCATCGATCACCATACTGAAGCGGCCGGACGCATTGAGCACGGCTTCTTCTGCCAGTCTGCGCACACGCCTGCGCTTTTTCATTTCCCGCGTCTGACGCTGTACATAGAGGATCACGCCGCTGACTGCTGCAGCGATCGATAACAGCATCTGCACCCAGATTCCTTCCAGACTCCCGGTTTTGGCAGCTGTTTCACCAATGACAAGCAGCGCCGCAGACGCAAATACCGCCAGCATGCCAAGAAACAGTGTATTGCGCACCCAGCGGTCCAGAAAGCGCGGTGCATCGGATTCCCGGTAATCGCCATCGTGTATATGCATGCCCGCATGCACCACCAATAGTCCGCATATGGCCATTAATCCAAACAGACCGGCACAGAACAAATTCCACGGATCACGCTCTTCGGCGAAATAGAAATAAACAAAGGCAGTGATCAAGACAGCAGAAAACAGGAATACTCCTGTTCCCAGTATGCCGATCACACTGCCCCAACGTTTTTTAGTCTTCGTATTCATTGTTCCCATTGTACTCCCAACCCGTCCATACGTCCAAAGGGGAGTACAGAGACTGTACTATTCGCCTTTGTAATAAATACGGCTGTTTGCCGGTACAGACTTCAGCAGCCAGACGTTGCCGCCGATGACACTGTTATCACCAATGTGCGTATCTCCGCCAAGAATCGTTGCATTGGCATAGATGACAACATGGTTTCCGATATCCGGGTGACGCTTTCCGCCTTTGACCGGGTTGCCGTTTTCATCTTTTTCAAAGCTGCGTGCACCGATCGTAACACCCTGATACAGCTTCACATGATGTCCCAGCACAGCCGTTTCACCAATAACGATGCCGGTGCCGTGGTCAATACAGAAATACTCACCGATCGTTGCGCCCGGGTTGATATCGATCCCTGTCTTCTCATGGGCATACTCCGTCATGATGCGGGGAATATACGGAACTTTCAGTTCATACAGTTCATGTGCGATCCGATAGATGCAGATGGCATAGAAGCCCGGATAGCATAATACGACTTCTGCCTTGGTCTTCGCTGCCGGGTCCCCGTCATAGATCGCCTGGATATCTGTTTCCAATAAGCGCAGGATCTTGGGCAGACGCAGGACGAATTCCCGTGTCTTTTCCCGTGCCATGAGCGGGCTTTGTCCGCTGAAGCATAATGCCGACCACATCTGATCGCTCAGATCATCCAGCATGCATTCAAATGCGATCTCTTCCGTCATATTGCGGTAATGGTAAAATGCCGGCATCAGCACCACCTGGATCTCTTTGATCAGGGATACGATCCTGGTCCGATCAGTCATGCGTTCCGGCAGTTTCTGTCCTTTTCCGCGGATCTCCCGCAGTTCATCCAGAACTGCCATATATTCATCATTGAATTCTTCGTTCATATTCTCTCTCCGTGGTAAAAATACGATGAATCGTATTTGCTGTCAATTCACATGATAATGATACAATACGAGTGAGGTACACGTACATGAGCAAACAGATATCTGTCAATACATCCGGACTGCTGAAAGAGACCCTGCAGATGGCATGGCCTGCTGTACTGGAGAGTTTCTTCGTCTCTCTTGCCGGCATGATCGATACCATGATGGTCGCCACCCTTGGCACCTATGCCGTCGCTGCTGTCGGTCTGACCACCCAGCCGAAATTCATTGCCCTTGCGGTCTTCCTGTCTTCCAATATTGCTGTATCTGCTCTTGTCGCAAGACGGCGCGGACAGGACGATCGGCGCTCTGCCAACCGCATCCTGGTCACTGCGCTCTGGTTTACGGTCATTGCGGCTGTTGTGATTTCTCTTCTGACCGTGATCTTCTGTCCGCAGATCATGCAATTATGCGGATCCAATGCCGATACCCATGATGCGGCAGTAGCGTATTTCAATATCATTCAGGGATGCATGATCTTCAATGTATTATCACTGGTGATCAATGCGGCACAGCGGGGCAGCGGCAATACCCGTATTGCCATGACCACCAATGTTACATCTTCCGTCATCAATATTATCTTCAACTATCTCCTGATCGGCGGTCATTTCGGCTTCCCGCGTCTGGAGCTGCAGGGTGCTGCCATTGCGACCGTGCTTGGCACAGTAGTCGCCTGCGGAATGTCCTTACGCTCATTGTTCCGCGAAGACAGCTATGTCAGCATCCCCTATATCCGCAAACACAAAGTACGCCCGCATCTTGATACCGTGCAGTCGATCGTACGATTGGGATCGAATATGCTTTTGGAAAACTTTGCCATGCGTGTCGGCTTCCTGTATACCGCTCTGATCGCTGCCCGTCTTGGCACCGATGCTTTTGCGGCACACCAGGTCGGCATGAATTTCCTCTCTCTTGCCTTCTCCTTCGGCGATGGCATGCAGGTGGCGGCCGTTGCACTGATCGGACGAAGCCTTGGTGAAAAGGATACTGAAAAGGCAAAAATCTATGGACGCATGTGCCAGCGCACCGGCTTATGCATCTCCCTGGTCCTTGCGGCGGTACTGCTGTTTTTCGGCAGACAACTATTCTCCCTGTTCTTCCAGGAAGATGCTGTACTGGATCTTGGTGTGATGATCTGCCGCTTTATTACCGTCATCGTATTGTTCCAGATCTCCCAGATCATCTACGGCGGCTGTCTGCGCGGTGCCGGAGATGTTAAATATACGCTGTTTGCGGCACTGATCAGCGTTACCATCATACGTACTGCCATGACATGGATCTGCACCAGTGTGCTGACACTGGGTCTTGCAGGTATCTGGATCGGTATTCTCTCCGATCAGATGTCCCGCTTCATCTTGCTGTCCCACCGCTTCCGTCAGGGTGAATGGACCAAGCTGAATATATAAAACTTGTACATGAGAAGAAAGACATCGAATTCAAGCAGAATCCGATGTCTTTCATTTATTCTCATGCAGTCATGATTCACATGGCATTTGTCTGACTGACCGCATACAGGATGCCCTTTGCGGCTTTCTGCAGCCAGATGACCATCACATGCTTTCTTTCCGGATCCTGGGCAGCCGCAAGAAGACTGCGGCGTTTGCCATTTCCGCCGGTGAATCCGCCCAGCGTATCCAGTGAGAGATTGCCTTCTGCCCATACCGGTACGAACTCGTTGAAGCTGCCATGACACCAGGTGCGTGTCTTTTATTTGCTTTTGTTTTATCAGACAGGCATAACGAAAAGAGGATATACCCTCTGTATGCCGTTATTGCGGCTTCAGAAGGTATATCCTCTTCGTTTAGTCATCTTCCTCGATTCTTGCACGGACGCCCATTTCGAACAGTCTGCGGCGAATCTGCCGTGCTCTTTCAAATGACAGATTTGAAAGAACCGGCGAATGCAGGCTTTTTAACCGCAGTTCTGTAAGGACAGGCGGTTCACCTGCTTCTTCGGAAATGAAGCGGATCAGTTCTTTGGTTACCTTTGTCTGAGGGGCCAGATAGATCTCATAGGTCGGTTCCGAAGGACGATGGATAAATTCCTCAGGTTCCATCCAGTCTGCCGGACGGGGCGGTTCCCGTCTTTCCGGTACAATGCACTTTGCAATGTACTTTCGCAAATCGAAGCAGGCAAGATCACTGCAGTCATTCCATGTCAGCTGTGTGTTTGGCTCACGCAGTGTGCTGCCATACAGCTCATAGTACATGGGAAGACGTGTGATGAATTTGTAACGGCGGTTGATCATGATCAAAGCAGTGCCTCTTGGCATGGCTGCCAGCTGCACCGGTGTGATCAATGGTTCAATCCGCTCGTCATGGATGCCGGCCATGCGGTTTCCGCACCGTTTGGACCATTCTTCCAGCGTTGCCCAGCTGTTGGTGGAGAAGCCGATCAGGATGCCGACGCATGCATCAATTGCTTTTGCACGCACCGGTCCATAGACATCTTCCAGCTGGGAGCCGTCCTGCAGGATCAGCATCATCCGCAGGTTACGGCTTCTGCCGGCTGTCATCAGATTGGGCAGTTCCGGGATGCTTCGGCCGATGGAACCAAGTTCCTCCAGGATCAGGTTCACGCGCTTTTCCAGTGCACCGCCGTTTTTCTGGGCCAGGCGGATCAGATGACGGGTCAGCTGGGATACCAGCACACCGGCAAGCCCATGATAGATATCCGTCTCATCCGGCAGGATGATATAGATCATAAACGGACGGGAGGGATCCAGCTCCGTAAACAGGGTATCCTTCGAAAGCATGCTCATGAGACCGCGGCTGCGGGCAAAGACTTCCATGCCGTTATCCGCAACACTGTGGATCGATGCACGGGTGTCATTGGGAGCCGTCGCATAGGCAGAGAAGAAACGCTTTGCCATGGATCCGGATTCCATCTTTTCATACAGTTTCTTATACAGCTGCAGGGTGCCGATCTTCTCTTCCAGCTGTTCCATCATCGCCGCAAGACTCTGCATATGAATTTCATCTTCCTGTCCGTGATCAAACAATGCATAGGTCAGGCCTTTCATTGTGCCGGCAGCGGACTGCGGCCAGAAAGGATCTTTATCCACTAACGGATAGATGCCGGACCAGAGTTCTGAGATCATCAGACTGGCTGTATCTCTGTCTTCTGAGTCTCCTGTCTGATAGAGAAGATACGGATAATACAGAGGATTCCAGCATGTTTTACTTGTATAGGGAGAGCGGAAATCGATCTTGAAGACCTGATAGTCTTCCGGGATATATGCTTCTGTCTGGCGTGCACATTCCTCCTTCGGATCGACGACGATGCCGTTTTCCTTCTTCCGGACAATCTCACGGATGAACGGAAGCGATACGCACTGGCTTTTGCCATAGCCGGTGCTGCCGACGACTTCGACATGATCTTCGCTGTCATCGACGTACAGACGGCCGTTTTCCGCAAACAGAATGGGTCCGCTTCCGCAGCGGACATCCTCTGCATCACACAGCACTCTTTTGCGTACGTATGCTTCGGTAAAGTATTCGCTTCCTGCCATGTCAGTGTCCCCCCTTCTTCATCTGGTATTCTGCACGTACAGCCGCTTCATCGATCGATGCACGGACACCGGTATAATCACAGCGCCGTAAAAGACGCGCAGCAGCAGCACGTGCTTCTGTCATATCCATGGTTCCTTCGTTCAGCAGTGTGCGGATCGAAGCAACGACGTTTGCACGGTCTTCGATGACAATGCCCTTTTCCTCCAGGATCCGGGCAGTGATCTCTGCCAGTTCATCGGCAGTGTAAAGATCGGTCTCGATCGTCTGCAGCTGCGGCACACGCTCATACAGACGCTCGATCAGGCGGTCTTCCCGCACACCGGTCTCACGGTGAACAAAGAAGATCACAAATGCGTCCTGGCAAAGTGTTCTGACACGGTCCAGGAACTCTGCTGTCTGTGTTTCATTGAGATGATCTGCCAGTGCACTGATGTCGATCGCAGTGACTTCGCGGTATACATTGTCGTATTCTGCAGCAGCGCGGATCTCTTCGAGAACACTGCGCATCTGCGGCAATGTGCCATCCAGCACGAACTCCAGACAATCCTCACGGCTGGATGCGAAATCCAGCACTTCGTGCATATGAAACAGGTCCGTAATATAGCGGGCAGCGCAGGTTCTTCCCTGACCGCTGTCCATCTTCAGAAGAATGGGGTCGGGACGGATTCCGCTGAAGCGGTACATACGTGCATCGCTGCAGATTTCCTGTGCTGCCCGGGTGAATTCATCCAGACCGACCGGCATTCTCGGTTCATACAGTCTCATCGTTTTTCCTCCTTTACCATTCGCTGAACGGTTCGCCGATATGATCAGCGAGCCCATAGGATACGGCCTCTTCGGCACGCATGAAGTGATCCCGTTCGGTATCCTGCTCAATCGTCTGCAAAGACTGGCCGGTGCATTCCGCCAGCATTGCATTGAGCTGATCGCGTACATTCAGAACATGCTGTGCATGGATGCGGACATCACTTGCCTGCCCAGACGCACCGCCCAGCGGCTGATGGATCATCATTTCCGCATGGGGCTGGATATAGCGCTTTCCCTTCGTTCCTGCACAGGTGACCAGGAATGCGGACATGCTGGCAGCCATGCCGCACGCAACCGTACGGATATCACAGCCAATTGCACGGCATGTATCATAGATGGCAAGACCGGCTGTTACCGATCCGCCGGGTCCCTGGATATACAGCGTGATATCCTCTTTGCTTTCCCGGGCAAGATCACGAAGCGAGGAACACACTGCTCTGGACATTTCGTCATTGACCTCCCCGGTCAGATAGAGTTCCCGGTTTGCATACGCAATATCCAGTGTGTTCATTACATAGTCTTTCCCGCTCAGGGTGATTGCTTTATTCGGTACATGTGCCATGGTTCTGCCTCCTTATCATAGTTTCATGGTAAAAGGCAAAAGAAAAACCCCCGCCAGGGGGGTATATATCTCAATCGATCCGGGAAACACTTTCTTTTCCGGTAAGGCTGAAGGGAATGCAGCGATGCACTGCTTCCCGTTTGTAATTGATGCGATAGAGAAGGTCTTCCACGCTCTTTCTTGCCAGTGTATCGATGTCCTGGCGGACAGTCACAAGACGCGGGACGGTATATTCCGCATACTCGATGCCGTCAAAACCGATAAATGAGACATCTTCCGGAACGCGCAGGCCAAGTTCATGCACTGCCCGCATGCCGCCGATGGCGATCAGGTCACTGAGAGCAAAGACGGCTGTGATATCCGGATCATTGCTTAAGGCAGTGCGTACTGCCCGGTATCCGTCTTCCATGGAGAAGATGCTTTGTACATACTGCTTCGATGCATCAAAAGCAATGCCGTGTTCTTTCAATACGGACACAGCACCGTTCAGACGCCGCACACTGACCTGTTCCGGTTCATCGGACGCAAAGCCTCCAACGATGCATACATGCCGGTGTCCGTTTTCCACCAACAATGACATGGCAGCCCTGCCGCCTTCGTAGTCATCGGTGCAGAAGCTGGACATGGCACTAATGCCAAGGTCCTTGGCAGAAGCGGATACAAGCACCGAAGGCACATCGGTATGGGGATAGTGTTCCCGCAGATTCTTCAGGTCACCGCCCAGAAACAGCAGTCCCTTGGGATTGGATTCCCGGAACAACTGTTGGGCTGCCAGTGCTTCGTTGGCAGATTCTTCCAGGAATACCACCGTGGCATCTTCCCCGGCCTGGTGCAGATACCACTGCACTTTCTCCAGGATCAGCGTCAGGAAGTGGTTGCTGCTTCCTTTGACAAGAACTGCTACCGGTGATGCATGGACCTGTTTCAGAAGTTTGGCATTGGTATTGGGACGGAAGTTCTCCTGCTCAATAATTTCTTTGATGCGCTGCCGTGCCGTTTCACTGACATCGGGCCGATCATTCAGCACCCGTGATACCGTTCCTACACTGTATCCGGACAGTTTTGCTATATCTTTGATCGTTGCCATAACGCACCTCCTCCACACATTTACGTATTATACTGCTTTTAGCAGAAGAAAGGACTGTGCGGACAGAGAAATTTCATTTTCTTTAAGACTGCCTTCTCCAATCCGAAAAATTATTTCATACGCATGCACCGGCAGTGTGACAGCAGTCATCTCTGCAGATGGATTTACAGCAATATAGAATTCTCCTCTTCGGTATACGAAGGGGAACTGTCCTTCTTCGGCATAGATCACTTCGAAGTCACCGTCTGCCTGCAGATCACGATACGCTTTGCGCAATGCATTCAGTTTCCTTGTCACATGCCAGAGGGAATCGGGATCCTGCAGGGCATCCTCTACCGTTGGTGCATCGCTTTGTGCATCCTGCATCAGATAGATATCCCCTTCGGTATCGGAGAAGCCATAGTGACGGGAATGATCCCATTGCATGGGCGTACGGCTTCCAGTACGGTGGTAGCCGCCTTCTTTTGTGCGTACATCGAGATAGCGCATGCCGATCTCATCACCATAGTAGATAAACGGGACACCCGGCATTGTCAGCAGGAAGGCATGAAACAGCATACATTCCCTTTCGGACAGGGTGCGGGAAGGACGCGGGGTATCATGATTGCAGGTAAACATGGATATATAGCCATGGTCTTTCGTCGCATTATACTTAGGGAGATAATCGTTCAGAAAGCGCATAATATCCCCGTGTCCGTCCCGGCGGAAGAAACTGCGGTCTTCACCGCCTGTTTCATAATCCCGTAAGAGTGTATTGTATCCGTTTCCCCAATGATCGAGATAGAAGTCCATGTGGAAGCCGCCCCCGTTAATTGCCTGGACCGGGTTGGACCATTCACTGACCAGTGCGCATTCCGGGTATTCCTCATCCATCATTGTGCGGATTTCACGCCATATTGCAGCAGTCGCGGACTTGTTTTCATCATCGTTTTTTACCAGGCTGTCTGCCATGTCCACACGGAAGCCGTCACACCCGGCATCCATCCAGAAACGCATGACATCCTTGATCGCTTCCCGTGTCGCAAGTGCTTCTTCGCTGTCCACCGCGGACATCCATGGTTCTGTGCGGTTGAGCCAGCCATAGTTCAATGCCGGCTGCGATGCAAAGAAATTCAGCATGTATGCACCATAGCGCTCACTCATTCCGCTGATGTACGGGTGACCGCTGATGCCTTCAAAGGGATGCCGTGTCCATACATAGCGCCCGCTGTATTCGTTCTCTTCGTATTGGGAGGAGGCTTTGAACCATGGATGCTGGTCACTGGTATGCCCGGGCACCAGATCCAGAAGCACTTTAATGCCTCTTTGATGGGCTTCTTCAAACAGACGGATCAGGTCGTCATTGGTCCCATAGCGCGGGGCGACTTTC
>JAFYHC010000012.1 GCA_017539385.1 Solobacterium sp.
GACTCAACTCAGGCAACTAACTACAAGCTCGCTCCGCTCGGAAGCTGGCAGTCCGTTTAAACCGAATCACCGGTCCGCTCAAAGCGAAACCAGCGGACCGGTGGTCCGAAATTAACAGTCCATTAGGGCGAAATTTACACACTATTCCACATGAATTAGGTCATATCGAGTTTGGACACGTGTTTGAGAAACATATAACCATGTATATGGAAGAAGTTGCAAACGAGTTTGCCCGACAACTTTATGTTCCGCAAATCATTCTTTACAAAAAGAAAATCATGACTGTTCATGAAATCATGTCCACTTTCAATGTTACTGAGAGTTTTGCTTATACGGTTATGCAGAGACTCAGCAATCGGTTGGAGTATCATGGCGCTGAGTTTTCAGAGCATGAATATCGTATCCTAAACACATTTGATTACAATCAGAGTCATAAAAAATAGACTCCTTGTAATAAGAAAAACGCCGATATTATTGCAGTAATACCGGCATGCCATGTTGTTTGATTAACAACCTTTCGCGTTAATATTTTAGCATGGCGACTCTTTAATATCCATCCCTTTTGATGGTAGAAAGGAGGTCGTCATGATTATGATTACTTTCAGAGCACATATCGGATAGTTTCTGAAGATTGACTTAATAAGACCATTAAGTTGGTCTTAAGGAGGATTAGATTAAATATGTCGTCTAATCTGAAGAAATTATCAAGCGAAAAAGAATCCCTCGGTATCGGTTTCGTTTACAATGCTGTACTCTCAAAAAAGCGAAAAGCAATTATAGATGATGGTTGTAATCCTGAACTTGTTGCAGGTGCCAGATTTGATGGAATATTTGAAATTCCAATCATAGAGAGGCCTAAAAACTTTATTATTCCTGACGTTATTGTTCCATTTTCTGAACGTAATAAAGCCAGCAAGATCAATGCAGCAATCGGCTACAATGAAATGGATGTCAACTTTGCTGAAGTTTTAATTAATCCAGAGACCTACATCAAAGACTTCATAAGATTCCCTATGATGATCTCTCCTGACTGTTCATTATATCGGAATGCCCCATTATCCGTTCAGATCATCAACGTTTACCGAAACAGGGCAATTGGCTGTTATTATCAAAGAAAAGGTATATATGTTGTCCCGCAGATTCGCTGGGGTAATGAACTAACTTATACAACTAAAGTTCTTCCTGAAAAAATCGCTTTTCTAGGAGTTGAGAAACACAGTATTGTTTCTATCGGCACTTATGGATGCATAAAATCTAAGGAAGACAAATTGCATTTCAAATCCGGACTTGAGGCAATGCTGGAGGTTCTTGAACCAAAAGTAGTTCTAGTATATGGTTCAATGCCTGCAACAATATTTTCCGATTACCTCCATTTAACAAAGTTCGTTCAGTACGATAACTGGACAAAACTTAAACATGGAGGGAAATATTAATGGGTAGCGGCAGCAGCAACATCTATTCCGGAACTGGAGGCGGTTCTCAACCATATGCTGAAAAGTATAGTGTCTATAGCAAAATGCTTAGTATCGATAAGAAAGATCCGGATATTTATGATCCAACTACCGGATATTTCAAAAATCCTACCGCTGTGAATCTGAATGACTGTATCGATGGAAACAGATTCGTCTTTAGCGGCCATCGAGCGGAGGGAACTATGACCTATGTTATGGATAGCGACGGAAATATTATTTTTGGAAAAAGATCTAACCCAAATGATGCAAGAAAACGAGCACCACACCCAACATTGATTGGAGGGAAAGACCCAAAGGTTCAGTGTGCTGGAATGATTGTTTTTAAAAAAGGGCGAATACTTTCTGTCGATAATCAAAGTGGGCATTTTAGACCCGATTTAAAATCATTAAACAAGGTTAATGATGCGTTGCAGAAATTATGCGATGAAAATCCTAACCTGTTTGATAAAGACTCTATATGGAGGAAAAAGTGATGCAAAGTAAAAAGTTATATGATGAAATTGAATATTTGTTTAATAGATATTGGGATGAAGATCTGTCAGATGAGGAGCAAGACAAACTCGAACAGAAAGCTGATGATTTAGTTGCAAAATACGGTTGGAATACAGTGTATGAGAAAGTTACGTATTATTTGCATACCAAATGTCTTACCCCCGAATCTGCAGTCAATTTTGCGAGCAACTACTGGACATATGGTTGGTATAATAATCCAATTCCGGATCCTCACAGGTTTCTGGCATATTTCTACTATCGAACAAACTTTGACACTCAAAAATATGATCCTATGGATATTCTGGACAGCCTTGCAACTACCATACTGCCAAAGGCTGGATTTTCAGAAGCCAATTTAGTTCTAAACACGCAGTACATGCCTGAAAATGATCCAAAAATCAAATATGAAGTAGAAAAATTTAAGGCAGCTGAGCAGTAATCCAAAAATATCTGAGCGTCTAATAATTTCATTGATTATTGAGGCGCTTTTCTTATTGCTTTTACATTCAAATTTATCAAACGCTTTTTGAATATTTATGCGGTTGATTTCACTAAGCGATAAAATCACATTCTTCCAGGATCGCTGCAGCATCTTCTGCAAACGCCCTGTTGGCACCATAGCTGATATTGAACACGCCCTGTCCGCCGCCGGAAGAAATAATGCATGCATTCTGCTCCCTGCCGTCATCTTCCAGCATCACGGTCAATGATCCATAGCCGCTGCTGCGCATGTAGAATTTTTCAAAGACAAGCACAAGTACTTCTGTATGTTCATATTGGCGGTATTCTTCCCCGACCAATTGTGCGTTCATTGAGCAGATCCTGTTTCTGAGTTCCTGCAGATCAAACAGACGTGTACGGCATGTCATCCGAATCGTTTCAGCCATTGTTTTTAATATTCACATCCACTGTCTGGTACGGGATGTTGATGTTATGCATGCGGAATTCTTCGAGCAGTCGGGTGCGGATCTTCGAAGCACCTGTATAGGAATCAGCAAGGTTGGAAGACACCATGAAGAAGATGAATTCCAGTCCGCTTGCCCCGAAATCTTCCAGACGGATCGCTACCGGCGGCACACCATTGGCTTTTTCTTCGTCCGTGCGGGGATCCACGTATTCTTTCGTGGATAATACCGTTTGTGTGATCAGTTTTCTGACAAGCGTTGTATCACTGTCATAGCCGACAGAGATGCGGATCATGCGCTTATAGAAGGACTGGCCATAGGCACGGTTTTCAATTACCGCACTGTCCATCACACTGTTTGGGATGACATATTCCGTATTCTCGATGGAACGGATCACGGTATGACGGAATGTGATTTCACGTACTGTTCCGGCGATTCCCTTTTCCGGCAGTGCGATCATATCGCCGACTTTAAAGGGCTGGTATACCGAGATGAAGAATCCGGAAATGAAATTTCCAAATGTGGCCTGTGCCGCAAGTCCTACGATCACGGTAATAATACTGGTTGCACCAAGAATCGATACACCAAGATCCTGCAGTGGTTTGATCTGTGCGATGATCGTAAATACCGCTGCAGCATACAGGATAAATGTCAGAATCTTGCGCAGATATACAAACGGCAGCGAACGTGTCCGTTCAGTGCGTTCAAACAATTTCCGCAGCAGCGTCGTTAATGCTTTGGTGATCAGTATCGCTGCAGCCGCAATGATCAGTGTATTTAATAATCCATTTTTAAAGTATGCGGATCCAAAATCCCATATGGTCTTTTCTTCCATACATTCCTCCGTTTTTAACAAGATGCATATGCCGGCATTTAGGAAAGATTATAGCCAAAAACCGACACCTGTGAAGACATTTTACCAAAAAACACGTATTATAATGTTAGAAACAATACCGGCATATTACTGCCGGTGGAATGATCATTATTCAGAATGGAGTATTGTATGGCTGAAAAGAAAACAAGCACACGCAAAACACCGGTCAAAAAGACAGTGAAGAAAAAGACTGTTAAAAAAGAAGCAAAAGAAGAACTTCTTGCGCCGGTATTCTTAAGCAGTATGGACCGCTACCTCTTCAATAACGGACGCTATTACAAAGTGTATGAGAAGATGGGCGCACATGCGGCAGAGATCGGTGACCGCAAAGGTATGCATTTTGCGGTATGGGCACCAAATGCAAAGGCTGTTGGTCTGGTCTGTGACCGCAATGGCTGGGATCCGAATGCTAATCTGATGAGTCCGCTGGAGACGAGCGGAATCTGGGAAGTCTTTATTGATGATATGGGATATGGTGAACTGTATAAGTATGCCATTCATACCGCAAGCGGTGAGGTCATCTTCAAGGCAGACCCATATGCATTCTCTGCAGAACTGCGTCCGGGCACGGCTTCCAAGACAGCAAATATCGATAACTTTGGCTGGAAGGATGCCAAGTGGATGAAGGATCGTGCTGCGAAGAATACGTTTGCAGAGCCAATGGCGATCTATGAGTGTCATCTTGGTTCGTGGCTGAAGCCGGAACATGACAAGGGACCGGACAGTTTCCTGAATTACCGTGATCTGGCACATGAGTTAGCGGATTACTGCAACTATATGGGATATACTCATGTGGAACTTATGGGTATTGCTGAGCATCCGTTTGATGGTTCCTGGGGTTATCAGGTTACTGGCTACTATGCACCGACATCCCGCTATGGTACGCCGACTGACTTCATGTATTTCGTCGATTATATGCACCAGCATGGCATCGGCGTCATTCTGGACTGGGTGCCTGCTCACTTCCCGAAAGATGCTTTCGGTCTGGCAGATTTCGACGGCACGCCGACGTATGAGCATCCGGATCCACGGATGGGTGAACATCCTGACTGGGGTACGAAGATTTTCAATTATTCCAAGAATGAAGTAAAGATCTTCCTCATCGGCAATGCTCTGTACTGGTACGATGAATACCACATTGACGGACTGCGTGTTGATGCTGTTGCCAGCATGCTGTATCTGGACTATGGCCGCAAGGCCGAGGAATGGCTCCCAAATAAATACGGTTCCAATGAGAACCTGGATGCCATGGAGTTCTTCAAGCATCTGAATTCTGTTGTCCGCGGCAGAAAAGACGGAACGATCGTTATTGCGGAAGAATCCACCGCATGGCCAAAGCTCACGGAGATTCCGGAGAATGATGGTCTTGGCTTCACGTATAAGTGGAATATGGGCTGGATGCATGACTTCCTGGATTACATGAAGCTGGATCCATATTTCCGCAAAGACAACCACAATAAGATGACGTTTGCCATGAGTTATGCATTCTCTGAGAAGTATGTACTGGTGCTGTCTCATGACGAAGTTGTTCATCTCAAGTGTTCCATGATCAATAAGATGCCCGGCTATGAAGTAGATAAGTTTGCCAACCTCAAGTGCGGTTATACGTTCATGTTCGGACATTGCGGAAAGAAGCTGCTCTTCATGGGACAGGACTTCGGACAGGCGCATGAATGGGATGAGAAAGTACAGCTGAGCTGGGAAGAAAGTGATCATCCGCTGAACAAGGATCTGCAGAACTTTGTACGTGACCTGCTGCATACATATCAGAAGTATCCGGCAATGTATAAGCTGGATGACTCCTGGGAAGGCTTCAAGTGGGTCAACGCCGATGACAATACACGGTCGATCTTCTCCTTCATCCGTCGTGACGGCACGAAGAAGAAGAGCCTGCTGTTTGTGATCAATATGACACCGATGGCACGTGATGACTACATGGTTGGTGTGCCGGTCAAAGGCAGATATACGCTCGTACTGGATCAGAACGGATCGACCGAAGGCCGCGATGTACAGACCGTATACCGCGCAGCAGATGGAGAGTGCGATGGACAGCCATACCGTCTTGTCTATCCGTTGCCGGCTTATGGATGCGCGATCTTCGCATTCAATGAACCGGATCCTGTTGAAAAGAAGAAAGCTCCTGCAAAGAAAAAAACACCTGCTAAAACAGCCAAGGCCAAGTAAATAGCAGGAAGTCATCTGATTTCAGGCAGTTCACACATGTGTGAACTGCTTTTAATATTCCCGGGCAATGCTGCATAGGCCGGTCATTTTCATGGATGAAAGAATACTGTATAGTATGGATAACGAAGAGGGCCTGAACATGAAATATGCGAAATTACTGATCTCCTCACTCCTTCTGCTGCAGATTCTTACGGGGTGTACACAGAATGAGGGTTCTCGTCAGAAATTACTGAAAGAAATCAGCGACATGACGAATGAGGAATGTCTTGAAAAACTGGAATCAATGGGATTTGCGGATAATGGTGCCTATGGTACACGGGAAGAGACCGCGGAAGCCGCAAAGGCAATTATTCTGTATTACGCAGAAGGCGGAACACCGGACAGTCTTCCATTCAGCTATACAGGCATGATTGAAATGTCTGAAACCATATGGACTCTTCTGAATCCGTAATACCTGATGACAGGCAATCACAATTCATTACACTTGTAAAATACAACACCGGCAGATGCGCTCCGCCGGTGTTGTATTACTGTTCTGATCAGCGTTTCTTCAGGTGGCGTACATCCTTCTGGTACATGCCTTTGTTGGATGTGCCGATCAAGGTTGATTCGCCAAGATGAAGAAAATAATTCGTCTGCCACAGGACAATAGTGTTCATTATTCTAACGTCTCCCTTTTATATTATGAACTGTTTTTCGGAAAAATGTGGATTCGCGGGACAAACGGACATTTTTCGTGACATTTGGTAAATTTGCTTAAATTTTTGACCAAATATCCTCAAGAAATGACCAAATATCACAGGATTTGTCGAAAGATTGACGGGCATTTTATACTGATACTATGGCTTTGGAAAAATGGATCTATGAAAAACTGAAAGCACATATGCAAATTAACGAAAACGATTCGGACCTTCTGCAGCATGGTATTGATACATTTGTATCGGATCTCAGCTGTATGGCAGGTGCGCTTGTTCTGGCAGCGGTGACAGGCAATATGTGGGAAGCAATCCTGTATATCACAGTATTCAGCATCCTGCGTACATATACGGGCGGATGGCATGCGGAAAGCAGACTGCTGTGCTTTCTTTCCTACATTGGGGTTTTTGCATTGTTTCTGATTACGCTGCGTATATCGATTGACCCATGGCTCATGACCGCCATGTTTGCAATCTGCTGCATCATCACATTCTATTTGGCACCGGTAGAACATGAGTATAATCCGCTGAGTGAAAAAGAACTTCTGCGCAATCGCAGCAGAAGCAGGATTGTGATAACGCTCCTTGCCATTACCTATGTGATTTTCTTCATGATAAAATGGTATATATCAAAAGTTCTATTTAGTATCATATTGCTCAATACACTATTGATGCTTGCATTACGTTTCAGCAGACACTGGAGGTATTATGATTCGAGTCAGATGTGCAGTCGTAGATGACAGTCTATATGATCTGGAACAGGTCCGGTCATATTTTGATCATGTCTCTCATGATGACAGTGTATGCTTTGAACCATACTATTTTTCCAACCCTCTCGAGCTGGATGTTTCCAAACCATATGATCTTTACATACTGGATATCGATATGCCTCAGAAGTCTGGATTTGATCTGACTGCAGAAATCTATAAGAGGGATCCAGATGCACGCATTATCTTTCTGACAAATCATGAACATTTGGTCTTTGAAACATTCAAGCTGAATGCATTCTATTTTGTGCGTAAATATTTCATGGATGAGGAACTAACTGCGGCACTGAAGAAGTATACCGATCAGCTCCAAACACATGAAACGTATTACGAATGCAATCAGAAAGGTGATATAGTATCAATTCCGTATCGCAGAATACGCTATTTTGAAGTGATGAAAAATGATCTTTATATCCATACAGATCTCGGTGTACTCCGTGAGAGGAAAAGCATGGCTGCACTGATTGATGAGATAGAAGAAGATGCGTTTATTCAGGTAAATCAGAATTATCTGGTCAATCTGTATTTTATTTCTGAGATCAAGGATCAGAATATTGTTCTGACAAATGGAGAAAAGATAGCCATTCCGAGACGGAAGGAACATGAACTGCTGATGAAGTATACAAATTATGTCATGAGGCAATTATGATATTCGATATTTGCGTCAATGTATTTGAATCACTGATCGATACGTTTTTTCTGTATTCTCTGAGTGTGAATCATAAAAAGAATACAATACTGTATTCGGTGTTGCTGACAGTGATCCATTTCTGTTTCATTACAGCAGTTAACTATATATCCGTATCGGAACTGTTTCTTTCTTTTTTCTACATTGTGCTGTACGCATCGTATCTGGTGCTGACAACAGAGAAAAGCAAGGGAGAGGCCTTGTTCTGTGCCTGTATTCCCAATGTTATATACAGTGTGACATGTCTTGCACTGCTGTTTACATTAAGCAGTCTGCTGTATGGACAGATTGGGTACGAGCCGCTGATGGTGGAACACAAGATACCTGTGATCATCTTCGTACATATTCTGCAGGCAGGTTTATTCTGGCTTTCTGCCAGATGGATCCGCAGACATCCGCAGATGATGGCAGAGCCGGATAATCTGATTGCTGCTGTATCCCTGATCCTGCTGTCCAACCTGCAGACATGTTTTGAAGGAATCGTTTATATACCGGAGCGTACATCACGGTATATGCTTGGCGGCATTTATATTACGATTGTTCTGATCGTGCTGCTATTAATCTTGTTTCAAAGAATTCATGTAAAGAAAGTGAAGGAGATGAAGCAGGATTTTGAACTGCAGGTTCTGAATTCACAAAAAGAAAACGGCGAAAAAATACTTGCCGCATATGATAAGCTGGCAGAGATCCGCCATGATATGAAACATTTTGTGAAACTGCTGTCCGAGGATAGTGCCCATAAAGAAGAACTGGAAGAAATCATTTCACGTTATCAGGAAGAGGAGCATCCAGGCGGATTTCCTGTTCACAGCGGTAATGCCATTGTGGATAAGGTGATAAATTACCGCCGGGAACAGGCTGCTGCAGAGAACATTTCTTTCATCTGCAAATTAAATATTACGCATATCGTACAGATGGAGCCTGCCGATCTATATCTGCTTTTATCAAATTTGTTGGATAATGCGATCTGTCATATCGGTACAGCACGAAAAATCATGCTGGAAATGTATGATGTACGAAGAATGTTCATGATCCGTGTTACAAACAGCTGCGATGAAACGGATGGTGAGAATTCTAATGTAAGTGCAGCAGCCGAAAAGCATGGTATTGGTATGATAACAATTCGTTCCCTGGTGGAAAAATACAAAGGTACGATGGAAGCGGACCGGGTTGGCAATGAGTATATTGTCTGTATTCTGTTTAATATATCGGATGAAGCTGCAGCGGAAGTCACGCCTGCTCTTTGAGATAGCGGTGGTAGACAGCAGTAATATGTACTATTGCAAGTGCAAGCAGAGCTGCCGGTACAAGAATGGAACGGATGGACAGGTATTCTGAAATCAATGTACCAAGGATGACACCGCCGACAAACATCAGCAGGATGAAGAAGAATTCACCGGATGCCTGCAGGTTGGCAGTGTCTTTTTTTCGTATGGCATGGTACAGGAATTCCACGCCTTTGCGCAGATTGCCGGTGCCGACGGTCGTAGCAATGACTTTCTTATGAAAGATCTGGAATGTCTGCATCTGCATGGCACATAAGAATGACACCAGAATGTTGGAACATATATCAAAGAATTCAGTATTGGGCAGAAAGGCAATCACGATCATGCACAGGATTTCGACGAGCAATACACCTCTGCGGCTGTATGGCTTCCCCTGTCGTTCAAAATAGTTCTCAATCAAAAGGCTGCACAGAACGCCAAGGCAGAATGCAAGGATTGGAAACAGGAAGTCCATGCATCTGGAAAATTCTCCCTGTGCCGCAAAGATGCCGAGTTTGATAATATTTCCGGTCTGTGCGTTTGCAAAGACCTTACCGCGTACGAAGTAGGTATACGCATCCAGATATCCCCCTGTCAATGCAAGCAGTACTGCAGTCACAAATGTGCGGGAACCTCTCTGGTCCGGATTCATAGCCATATGTTCACCTCTATAACTATGGTATAGGAAATTGCCTGACCGTGCATATATTTCCAGATCATGGAAATAACTATTTTTATTCCCAGATTTCCGTTATGGTATCCATGCAGAGAGGAAGAGAGATATGAAAAAGACAGCAGTGATCTTCGCACAGGGATGTGAAGAAGGTGAAGCACTTACGATCGTGGATATCCTGCGCAGAGCGGAGATCCATTGCGATATTCTGGGACTTGGAAGCGATACGATTACCGGAACACATGGAATCACCATGAAAGCAGACGGTGTTGTGACCGGAGAATTGTGTGAGTATGACATGGTTGTTCTGCCGGGTGGTTATGGCGGAACGGATGCCATGAAGGAAGATGTGCTGCTGCGGCAGTGTCTGCAGGAGATGGCAAAGAGCGGAAAAAAGATCGCAGCCATCTGTGCTGCTCCGCAGGTGCTGGAAGCGGCAGAACTGTTAGAAGGAAAGCAGTTCACCTGCTACCCTGGCGTTAAAGACACGATCCAGCATGGCACATGGTGTGATGCGCCGGTCGTGATTGACGGTGATCTGATCACCGGTCAGGGGCCGGCACTGGTATACGCATTTGCCTATACGATCGTTGATGCATTGGACAAAGATTCTGACACTGTAAAAAAGCGCATGGCTTATCACAGAGCGTTTGACACAAAGGAGGATGCGTAAGATGAAAAAAGCAGCTGTATTAATGATTGAAGGATATGAAGAAAGTGAAACGATCCAGATCGTCGACCTGCTGCGCAGAGGCGGCGTAGAAACGACTACATACCGTTTTCAGGATGATCCCTTTGTGCTGTCCATGCAGGGCATGCGCATTCAGGCAGATGCCGTTTTCTCTTTTGAAGCAATGAAAGACAGTGATGTCATCATCGTTCCGGGCGGGCGCACTGCATGGCAGCGTTTCCTTGAGCGTGAAGATGTCATGGATACATTGAAATGGTTCCATGCACAGCATAAGTTCATAGCCGGTATGTGCTCCGGTACCAAAGTACTGGAAACAGCCGGAGTCCTTGCCGGAAAGAAAGTTACCGGATATACCGGCTATGAAACAGTACTGACGAGTGCACGGGAATTCATCGAAGCACCGGCAGTGCGCGATGACAATGTCATCACATCTGTTGGCCCTGCCACTCCATATCCATTTGCCTTTGCCATTCTGGAAGCGCTTGGCATTGATTCCTCACATATCAAAGAGCGCATGTTATACGGACTGGCAAAGGGACTGTGATTTCGCTACTATAGCAGTATGATCTACGATAAATTTCCGGTCGTTCTGCTAAGCGCAATGGCCGCAGAAAAAAGTAATTCTACGAATCATTCAATCGCATCTTACATTCTTGAACATGCGGAAGAGATCCCGGATCTGTCCATCAAGGAACTGGCAGCCCGCTGTTTTGTTGGCATTGGGTCTGTTTCCCGCTTTGTGCGGGATATCGGACTGCAGGATTTTGCCGAGTTAAAAGAACTGATCCGGGACTCTGAATATCACTTTGATCGGCACGCCGAAGCAGCCGATGCAGAGACTCGCAAACAGGCATGTGCTTCGCATATTGCTGGAGCAGTCCAGCAGGCACTCTCTACCGTGGATCTTGCGGCCATTCATGAACTTTGCCGTGATATTCATTCCTATGACAAGATCTATGCCTGCGGACTGCTCAAAGCGCAAAATGCTGCAATCGACCTTCAGGTCGATTTGCGCATGCTTGGAAAGCAGATCTACACTGATGTCAGTTATGCCGATCAGACCGCTCATATTCAAAGCGCCGGAAAAGATGAATTGATCATCATCTTTTCCTATACCGGTTCTTATTTTGACTATACGGATATGCGCGCCCAAAGCAGACATCCAGTTCTCCCCAAAATCTGGATGATCTGCGGTACGGAGCGTACATTACCGGGCTATGTTGACCGTGCAATTCGATTCAACACGGATGGGAGCCGGCTTTCCCATCCGTTCCAGTTGGAATCTATTGCCAGTCTCATCACCCAGGAATATGCTGTGCTGTCAAAATGAGGCATGCCAGAGCATAAGAAACAACAGCCCCCTTTTCGTGATTCATACGAATCTTCCTGGTCAAGGATACCAACGTATCCAGATACCCCAGGCTTGTAGGATCCCCGGCGGCCCCGGGTACCGTGATCGATTGATCACTAAGTTTATTCAAAGCGTATCAACATTCACCACACAATTACAGGAATGCATCTGCCGATACAGCTGAGGCGTACTGCAGCTTGGTTTTCGCTGCAGAACAGCAGCCGTTTCGGATTCGATCGGATTCCTGACTGCAAAGTGTAACGGATCGGAAAAGCGGCGGACAGTAATACATGCGCAAAGAATAACAGTCGTAAAACTTATTCATAATCATGTTTTGAACTCCTTTCACCTATATATACACAGCAATAAAAAAATCCCCCCGCTGCCGGCGAAAAAAAATCAAAAAAAAAATAATTGAACCATATATCAGAATGAAAAAAGCGTGATGCAGTATGCAGCAGAACGATCTCTATGCCGCATCAGCGCTTTTTTATCTGGGATACTGACGCAGATGCAAAACGACGGCCATGCGCATAAAGAAAAAGAAGCTGTGAACTTCCGATTTCACAGCCCCTGTCAGTATGCAGAAAGAATTGTGTCAAATGCCTTCCGAATACATTCTTTGATTTCTGTATATCCCTGCGTGGGATCCGCCTCATACAGTTTCTCTGTACCATAGAATATCGTCGGCACATAGTAATAATCATAGCTGTCTGCCACAGCAGGCTGCTGCCGTTCTTCGATCCATTGGATTTGAATCGTTCCGTATTCAGCGTTCTCCTGCACCAGTTCTTCTATGGCTTTACGGGCATGGATACAATACGGACAATTTGTCAGATGAAACAGTTTTACGTCTTTCATACTGCCTCCATTACATACGGGAAAGCACCGGAAGTACGTGGTCCAGCACTTTCTGGTATGCGCACATTTCATCATTCAGATAACAGATATTCTGTCTGCGGCATCCGCCATTGCACATCCGCACATAGCGGCATGTTTCACAGGGTGCTTTGCGGCATGCGGAATGATCCAGGAAATCTTTTGCATGAGCGCTTTCGGCCAGCTGACGGAAAGACTGGTCATGCAGGTTTCCCAGCAGGTATTCATCCAGGCAATAGAAGTCGCATGGATATACATCACCGTTGGATTCCACCACAAACTGTACATTGCACCGTCCCAGCATACCGCACTGATACGGCATATGCCCATGTGCCATCTCTGCGAGATTGTCGAACAGGTTGACTGATATATAATTGCCTTTTCGCAGTTCTGCCGCCCATGCATCAAAGAATTCATTGTAGAAGCCGGCATACTCCTTCGGCGTCAGTGCATGCGGTTCTTTCGCATCCTGCAGTCCCGGCAGACATGGTATCAGCTGCACATATTTGAAGTGATGTTCCTTATAGAATCGGAACAGGCCCTTCGCATGTCCGGCCAGTTCCTTTGTCACTACTGTCAGGATGTTATAGTCCACTTTATACTTTTCCAGGATATCAATATTGCGCAATATGGTATAGTACACGGATTTATGCTGTGCATCATACCGGAACTGGTCCATATTAGTCTGGAATCCATCCAGTGATACGCCGATCAGGAAATGATTTTCCTTAAAAAACTGTGCCCATTCTTCATTGATCAGTGTTCCGTTTGTCTGCAGAGCATAATTCACTTTCACATGTGTCATTTCCGCCATCTTTTTTACGAACATGCGGAAATAGGATAGTCCTGCCACGGTCGGTTCACCGCCTTGGAAGCTGATATGTGCAATTCCTTCCGGTAAAAGTGTTTCTCCAATTCTCTGAACGAGTGTATCCAGCGTTTCTTCCTGCATAACACCGTGTGATGCAACATTACGGTTTTCGCTGATGTCCGCATAGAAACAGTACAGACAGCGCAGATTGCATAAAGAAGAAGCTGGTTTGATCATTATGGATATATTTTTTGTTGCCATATGTATCACCTTTACTGATATTATACAAAACTGCTGTTTCCAAAGAAAAGAGATGCACTTAGGCATCTCTCACAATTATCCCCGAACAATTTTTTTATGACATTCCAGGAACTCCTCCGGTGTCATTTCCGGAAGTTTTCCATTCATGCGATATACCGTGCATACAAGCGCTGCGGAACGTGCTTGTGTATTGCGTGACTTTCTGTCATTGAATTCTATATCTGTAAAGGCATCATATTCTATCAGTTCTTTAAGTTCTTCTTCACTCAGAGTCTGCCGAATTGCCTGGTAATAGATATAGTCATAAAAAGCAGTAGTCGGACGCAGCGCCCAGTCCATTCCCTGATAACGGAATCCTGTCAATTCACCGGAAGAGCGAAGACGTTCATCCCGTTTTGCGTCTTTCGGTGACTTTTCCAACAGATCCGTATACGGTCCGCCGTGTTCAAATACCTTCGATGACTGAAAGACACATTCCAATGTAATTCCATCCAGTTTCAGATTGAATGCACTCATCTTTACGCCTAATGGAACCGGACTTTTCGTACTGATTTCCAGCGGCTTTTTACCGCGGATTCTGATCATGTCATGAAAGGAAGCAATCGACTTCTGTTTCTGACTGACCGCAAATCCTGCGAACCATTCAAAAGACGCTGTCTGACTTCTTACAACCTCCCCATTCGTGTAGAAATACAAACGTTCTGCCATACGATCCTCCTTTACGTATAGTATATCTCACGGATGCTGGTAACTTTGGATGGGAGGACATGAATGCTGTTGTGATATCTGGTCATTTTTTGAGGATATCTGGTTTGATTCGAAGCCTTATAAACCAAATATCCCGAAAAATGTCAGTATGTCCCGGCGTGCATTGCAAAAAAAAATACTTATTTTATTATAAAATCGTACCCGATTTTCTATTATCATTCAGCATATATTGCCTTGTTTTCGTAATTTACAGGCCAGGGGGGGGTATTTATGATTCTCTCATGGAATACCATTCAATATGGTGATCATATTGTTTTAGCTGCAGGACGGCTGTCATTGAAACCCAGTACGATCACAGTTATCACCGGTGAAAGCGGCAGTGGCAAAACGTCTCTTTTCCGAACGCTTCTGCATCATGCAGGATATCGGAAAGTACTGTCTGGATGTCCGCAGTTTCCCGAGTGGATCGAAGAGTTAACGATTCAGGAACATTTTGATCTGATTCGTACACAATTCTCAGCAAATCCTCATATAGAAGAATATATTGACCGGCTTGGCTGCAGGAATTTCATGAGCCTGCATCCGGCGCAATGCTCCGGCGGCGAACAGAGACGGCTTGCGTTTTTGCTATGTCTGCTGAAAGAAACACCGGCATGCATACTGGATGAGCCGACGGCTTCTGTAAATGCGGAATATGTGCCGGTATATATGCAGATACTGGAAGAAGAGAAGAACAGAGGCAGAGCCTTTTTGATCTTCACCCATGATAAAGAATTGAGCGAATGTGCGGATCAATGCATGGTCATTGAAGGGAAGCGGCTGAATGCGGAGACACTGACAGAGGATTCCTGCATTGATTTGCCAAAAACAGCTGGAAGGACCTCGTCTTCCGGGCTTTTGCATGCGCTTCGCAAAGTACAGTCTCATTCCAAATTATATATCCGACTGATACCTGCCCTTCTCACTGTGCTGTGCGTTGTGACAGGTGCACTTGCCGGCTACAGCCAGACGATCTACCGTACACAGCAGAACATACTCAGTCATATGCATTCCAATGAACTGGTGGCGTACCGTGCGGCTCCGTATGAAAAACAGGGCGATTATACCAGCTATGAAATGGGTCTGGAGCTGCCATTAAATGATGCAGATCTGCAGACAATACGGTCGTTGGAACATGTCACGGATGCACAATACCGGGTCGATCTGTTTCTGAGTGACTACGAACTGAATTGTGTAATTGATGAAAACTATAATTCCGATGTCACACATACACCGCTTGTATTTACATTCCGTAAAGACGGTGCTGAGAAGGAATATACTGCAGAAGCAGAAGTCACACTTTCCACATATGATTCTTCCCATAAGCAAGTTCATTCGATCCAGAAGGATTTTGATACAGAAGGCATCTATCTGTCCAGGAATCTTGCGAACAGTATCGAGAAAGCATGCGGATGGACGGATGATGATCTGAAGGGGATGGAAATGGAGTTCCTTCTCAATGTGCCTGTATATACGACGTATGGCAGATGGAGCGGTCCGGTAGCCGATACGATGGTCGTGCCTGCTTACAGTACAACGGTAGAACGCGCACTGGTGCAGATCCCGATTGCCGGAATTCTGGAATGGAGTTCCTTTGGACTGCAGAATTTCCATCAGGATGCGCTTTATATTGAACGGAGTATTCTCTTTCAGCACATTGAGGCATTGCGAAAAACAGAATCACGGAAAATATACATGATGGATCTGTTCTGGAAAGAATTCTTTATCGGGGAACTGCCGGAAGGATTATCGGAATTTGATACTGCGCAGGTCATGGAAGATATGCCATGGCAGCCAATGGCTGTATCGGTATATGCGGATGGTATCGAATCGGTGCCGCTCATTGCGGAAGAACTCACAAAAAACGGCTTCGCAGTGATCAGTGAATATACGTATGACACCGGTATCATGACCGGTGTGGAAGCCGCGCAGAAAAGCTATACATACGCTGCAGCAGGTCTTTCTGCTGTGTTGATCCTTCTTGCTTTTTTCCTGGCCAGGCAGAAAAACAAGCAATCCGTACGTATGCATCAGTTCCTGCGTCAGGCCGGGTTCCCGTTCTCTCTGATTCATAACACGGAAAGAAAACTGTATCTGCAGAATACGTGCATCCATCTGGCCATCGGTTTCCTGCTGACAGGATGCTTCTATGGTATTCTGTCTTCCCGCTGGCAGCAGCGGATCGTTCCGCCGGGATTCTCTATTGTACTCATGATCGTGCTTCTATTGCTGTGTCATGCGGTCATTCCAATTTTCATGCAGAGGAAAAGCCATGATTACACTGCGTAACATCAACATACGATATACCCGGCAGATCCTGCAGGCGGAGGAGATATCGATTCCGGACGGATGCATCACACTGCTGCGGGGAGACAGCGGAGCCGGCAAAACGACATTGCTGTACCGCATTGGTTTATTAAGCAGTGATACATCGTATCTATACGAAAAAGACGGCATTCGCATTGATCTGGCAAATGAGAAAGAGAAAACAGAATTCCGCCGCCGGACGATCAGTTTTGTGCTGCAGGACTGCAGCCTTCTGGAACAATGCAATGTTCTGGAGAATATACAGATGGCTGCCCGGTTTGCCGGACAGCAGCCTTCCAGAGAAGAAATACAGGATGTATTAACCAGGATGCATCTTGATGTACCGCTTACTCAGCCGGCTTCTACCCTTTCTGGCGGACAGAGGCAGCGTCTTGCCATAGCCTGTGCCATATGCAGGTATACAGACATACTGATCCTGGATGAGCCGACTGCCTATCTGGATGAAGAAAATGAGATAGCGGTCTGGGAAGCTGTCAGGACTGCATGCAGAGAGTATGGACGAACGGTTATTGCCGCAAGTCACAGTGCAGCCGCAATCCCCTATGCGGATCATATTCTTGAGATCCAGGAGGCCAGGGTGCTGATACGGAAGACTGCATCTGACAAGCCCCGCACTTCAGCTTACACATCCCGCGCCAATACAAACGCCGTACCGCATTATCTGCGTCAATCGCTTCAGAAACATCAGAAGTCACTGCTCCTGCTGAGTGCGGTGATTCTTTGCGTCTTTGCCATCTTATCCTATATGCGCATACGCACCGATGCTTCGGAACAGCAAAGCATGCATGCGTTTGAACAGGAGTCAGAGAATCAGCTGCTGGTGGAGGGAGATGTCACAGCAGAACAGCTGATGACTCTGTACCCATATGCGGAAGTACATTCATATACGCAGACAACTGTCATTATGAACGGTATCGAGATACCGGCCGTTCCGCTTTATCCGCAGAATCGCATGCAGGGGCATATTCAAAAGCCATCTGCCTCCGCAAAAGGATATGCAAGTTTCTCCTGTTACCGGAATCTACTGCAGGAAGATCTTTCCCTGCTGAATGGTGTGCAGCTGCGGATCCGGGAGAATGTATATGACATTGATCTGTCAGACTGCGGTGTGGTAGATCCTTACTATACAAGCCCATATCTTGGTCCGTCACAGACAGACTTCCTGCTCATCGATTACCGGATCCTGGAACAGTATCCGGCAACTGATGCACAAAACCCAAAGCACTTCACATTGTTTACGCAGAATCTGCAGGAATACGAACGGATCATTCATGCATTACAGGAATCCGGTTATAAAGTGACGCCATTCTTTCCCTATCTGGATGAGATCCATTCTCTGAAGCAGGTCAGTGATGCGACGCGGCTTCGGATCCAGATATCCGGTATCCTGACTGCATCGGTGCTATTGTGCTGTGCTGCGTATCTGCTCTTCCGCAGACGGGAAAAAGAAATGCTTCTGCTGAAACTGTACGGTACCGGATCCGGTCAGCTGTTCTGCATCACGTACATTGAATTTCTGCTTCCATGCATCATTGCATGGGTCCTGTGCCTCATTCCGCTGTGCATGCATTCAGGTATGTTTGTCTATCTTACCGGCATACTGATCGGGGTGTCCGCAATTACCGCGGTGCTGTTTGCACTGTTCCTCAGGCACGTCAATGCCGAAACGATCCTGCGTGATCTGGAAAGAAGCCATATGTAAAAATGCCCAGAATCTGAGCATTTTTGCATATATACTTATTTCTTTGCGCTGTGTCCGCCGAATACCGCAAAGTCCATGGTGTCCAGCTTTGCATCAATACCGGCGATCTCTTCCGGAGTCAGGATGATATTGCCTGCTTCGAAATTGGCCTTGAGACGTTCGATCTTGCGGGAACCGGGGATCGGTACGATAAACGGCTTCTTGCAGATCATCCATGCAAGCGACAGCTGTGCCTGTGTGCACTTCTTTTCTTCTGCCATCTTTGCCAGAAGATCCAGCAGATCTTTTGCCTTGGCATAGCCTTCTTCGGTATACTGCGGCATGTTTGCACGATAGTCCTGACTGCCTTCAAATTTGGTCTTCGGACTGTATGCACCGGTCAGGAATCCATTTGCCATCGGGGAGAATGCCACATATGCTGTATGAAGTTCCTCACATACCGGGAAAATCGATTCATGCCAGCGTGCCATCATGGAATAGCGGTTCTCGATCGCTGTGACCGGTGTGACGGCATGGGCACGGCGCAGATACTCTTCCGTCGTTTCGGAAATGCCCCAGTAGCGGATCTTGCCTTCTTTGATCAGTTCTCCCATTGTTTCAGCGACGACTTCCGGTTCGACTTTCGGGTCGATCCGGTGCTGGTAGTACAGATCTACATAGTCGGTACCGAGACGTTCCAGAGACTTTTCCAGAGAGCGGCGGATCGTTGCCGGTGAGCTGTCCAGCTTCAGGGAACGGTCTTCATTGTGGGAAACACCCATCTTTGTCGCAATGACTACCTTGTCCCGTACATCCTTCAGAGCTTTGCCAACCAGTTCCTCATTGTAGGAGATGGATCCGTCCGGATACACACCGGTATATGCTTCTGCTGTATCGAAGAAGTCATAACCGATCTCATATGCCTGCCGCAGTGCTGCCACGGACTCATTTTCCGGCATCGGATCACCGGACGCATGGGAGAATCCCATACAGCCTAAACCCACCGGGTTTACATACAATTCACTGTTTCCAAGTCTTCTTTTTTCCATGTGTTCTTTCTCCTTCTATTTTTTTACTGTGACGATGATCTCGCCTTTTGTTTTTCCAAGCAATTCCGCAAAACCATCTCCCTCTGTCATGCCTATGAAATTGACATGCCACGGTGCGATCGTATTTGCTTCAATATTCAGACACAGTACATTCCAGTCTTCAAAATAATAGACTGCGTTTGGTACTGTCTTTGTTACAGGGCGTGCATCATTCACCGGATGAAACGGAAGAATGCCGGTATACTCTGCCTCTCCGTTTTTTCGCATTTGCAGCTGCAGCGGCAAATTCTTTTCAATATCCCGTACCAGCTGACTGTCTTCTGTCCGGATTCGGTACTCTTTTCCGTCGTATATTACTATCATACCTGATATGTCGATGCCTTTGAACCGGTCATCTTCCATTTTCCTTCTTTTCTGATCAATGTGCAGTCCAGCCGCAAGGGCCATACATGCATACCACCGCCATATACCGCTGCTTCCACACGGGTATCGCCAATGATGCGGCCGGTATCCCCATGGACCTGTATATTCATATGCTCGTGTCTGCACCGGTAATAGTTCAATGTGCCGTCATGAAGCGCTTCAAAGAACTCATCCCGATCCATATTCACACCTGTCATATGCACAAGCACATAACTTTCATCCAGGCATGTTTTCAGATACTCCGTATCCTTGCGGATCATTCCGCCATACATTGCCTCATAGCAGGCTCTGATTGCTTCTTTGTCGTTCACAGTTTCGCTGCTTCCTCGTTGATAATACGCAGTGCATTCAATGTACGCGGATATCCCATGAACGGCACGCAGTTGTAAATCACTTTGATCAGGAATGCCTTGTCATTGCCAAGACGCAGATTCGCTGCAGTATGTGCTGCCAATTGCGGTTCACAGCCGCCCTGTGCATACAGGAAGCAGAATGTGATCATTTCTCTTTGTTTATAGTCCAGACCGGTCCGTGTATAAATATCGCCGAAGCAGTTATCCACAAGCCACTTGTTGATATGACGGGATTCCTTTGGTCCCCGTTCTCCATAACCGCGCATGCTTTCACCAAAGATCGCGATCTGTGCTTCTTCTCCTTTTTCATACCGATTTTCTGTTGTCGTTGTGGACTGTCCTTCTAACGGAAGCAAAATGCCCATTGATTCCAGCACTTCATTCGAAGCCTTCAGGAACGGGAAGACTCTGCCAATTCCCAGATAATCCACTGCCTGATATACGATTTCCTTGATTTCCACCGGTGTCACATCAAAGTTCAATGCGGCTTTTGCCATGCCCCGGAACTCATCCACCGAAGACGAACCGATCAATACTGCCAGGATTGCAATGAATCGTGTCTTGTCATCCAGCTGCTGTCCTTCTTCGTTGACCACTTCATCAAATGCGAAATTATCAAACCGTTCAATAAACTCCGGATCTGTACGCAGAAAATCCGATACATAACCAGGAAACATTCTTTCATGATATTCCTGTGCTTTTTTGCTCATAGCCATAGGGAATCCCTCCTTGTATGTTTTTAGTGTATATACAAAAAAGAACCGGAACAATTTTCATTTCCGATTCTATCCATAAGTAATACTGATATGAAATTACTGGAACTGTTTCTGCAGGATTTCGGCAAACTCTTCCACATAATATCCGGAATTATCCAGCTTCCAGAATGCGCAGTAACGGCGGTATACCTGCCTGCCCATGCGGTACAGCGGCACCCGTGTAAGCATATCCGGAATCTGGGAGTTCCCTTCAATTGGCAGATACCCTTTCCCGGCCAGCACCATCATGCGTGCATCTTCCAGGCTGTATGCAGTGATAAACTGACTGCGGAAACCAAGTATATCCCGGTAAAAGGCACGGTCCGTATCTTCTGTATCTTTCGATGTCACCAGCACACACGTTTCATTATCCAGCTCTTCCACGGAAATCTTTTCCAGTGATGCCGGGAAACTGCCCTGCGGAACTTCAATATATCCCTTCTGTTCCGTCAGGATCACATTATTGTAGTCCACGGAAAAAGCACGCCATTGGTCATTCATGGCCAGGTCGATTTCTTCTGCGTGCAGACGGGCATACAGTTCTTCATGCGTCCCTGCAAATACCGAAATATCTACCTTTGGATACCGCGCGGAAAACTCCGCAACAGCTCTTCGGAATTCTGTTCCTCCATAATTCTTCAGATAGCCCAGACGGAGCTTTGCGTCTTCATTGTTCGCTATACGCTTCGTATCTTCACACAGTTTATCCAACTGCCTGGTAATACCCAGACTCTTCTCATAGAAAAAACGTCCTGCCGGTGTCAGTTCAAACGCCCGGTTCTTTCGTTCCAGAAGCGGATACCCCAGTTCTTCCTCCAGTGCCTTGATCTGCTGGGAGATCGCAGATTGGGATATATGACATTCATCTGCTGCAACCGTAAACGAACCGCATTCAACAACTTTCTGATA
>JAFYHC010000102.1 GCA_017539385.1 Solobacterium sp.
AAAAAGATATGCCAATAATTGATGTTTTAATACGCGCTTCTTTCATTCTTTGTGTATCTTTGAAACTGTAGTTAAGCAGTTATCAGTATTTTCTTCACAGAAAAAGCGCCAACCTATTTTTTAGGTTGACGCCATTGGGACAGCTGCTGTCCCTTATTTTTTTAAAAGTCTGCACATAATAAAAGATAGGATTATGAAAATGTTCTTGTTAGAATATTGATATAAAAAAAGAGGTTGCATTATGGCTGTATATAATCCCCTGGCGGAAAAGGCATATGAATACATGCTGGAAAAAATCAATAACAAGGAATTTCAGGCAAACGTATACTACTCGGAAACGATGCTTGCCAAGGAGATCGGGGTTTCCCGCACTCCCATGAGAGATGCATTGATGCGTTTGAGCCAGGACAGGTATATTGACATCGTTCCCAGCAAAGGGTTCATGCTGCATGTCATGAGCGAAGAGGATATTCAGAATACATACCAGATACGCGTCGCAATCGAAGCCTTCTGCTGTGTTCTCCTGCACAGACAGAGAAAAACAAAAGCAGGAAGAAGAACGATCGAAGATATCAGGGAAACGACTGATCTGATGAAACAGGCAATTGAAGATAAAAAGAGTTATGACGAGATCCTGAGTCATGACTTTGCATTCCATAAACAGATCGTTGAGTTTTCCGGCAATACGGATATGATCCGCCTGATCGATTCCTACAGCCATATGCAGCATGATATCGCCTTCAAAAGCTTTGAGCAGGAGGGAAGACCTCTGGCAGCGTATGAGGAACATATGAATATATTCCACGAACTGATTTCAGACAGCGAAGACGCAGATGTCAGGATCTATGCGGCAGTCCATCATCATATGGAATCTTCCCGTGATATCGCACTGAAACAGTACGGACTGATCTGATGATTTGACATGGTATAAGCCATGTCTTTTTCTTTGCAGAAAACACATATGATTTCTTGACTTACAATCGGTATACCGGTATACTGAAAGCGGTTAACTTAACATACATGTCCGGTAAATCATCATATGAGATGGGATACCATTGCGCTGGCATATGAAAGAAATGTCCCGGGCAGGCTGAAATGAAAGCAGAGGAAATTAAGATGGAAAAAGTAGGTTTTATCGGACTTGGCATCATGGGGAAACCGATGGCGCATAATCTGCTGAAAGCAGGAGCGGATCTCATGGTTTGCGATCTGAATCAGGAAGCAGTTGATGAACTCGTTAAAGCCGGTGCAGAGACCGGAAACTACCGGGAGATCGGTGAAAAGTGCGATGTCATCATCACCATTCTTCCCAACGGAGCAATCGTCCAGTCTGTACTGTTTGGTGAAAACGGCGTTGCCGAAGGTTTAAGTGCCGGCAAACTGGTCTGCGATATGTCTTCCGTAACACAGACAGAAAGCAGGACCTGCTATGACAGATTAAAAGAAATGGGCGTCGGTTTTGTGGACGCACCGGTCTCCGGCGGAGAACCCGGCGCGATCGCGGGAACACTGGCGATCATGTGCGGCGGTGATCAGGCTGATTATGACAGAATGATCCCGTATTTCGAGATCCTCGGAAGCAGTTCGCTTCTGATCGGTCCGAGCGGTTCCGGATCCATTACCAAACTTGCCAATCAGATCATTGTCAACCTGAACATCTGTGCCGTATCCGAAGGACTGGTGCTTGCGGCCAAAGCCGGAGCAGACCCGTATAAAGTCTATCAGGCGATCAGGGGAGGTCTTGCGGGCAGTGCGGTGCTTGATGCCAAAGCGCCTATGATCTGCGCCAGAAACTTCAAACCGGGCGGAAAGATCTCGATCAATCACAAAGACATCAAAAACGTTCTGGCAACAGCACACGATCTGGATGTTCCGCTTCCTTTCACAGCCCAGCTGTTTGAGATCCAGCAGGCACTCAAGGCACACGGTCATATGAATGATGACCACGGCGGATATGTGCAGTATTTTGAAGAACTGGCAGGAGTCAAAGTAAAAGGCAATACGGAGGAATAACAACATGTCATTATCCGCAGACGTACTCAACAGTTTTCCCTCTGTAAATGAAAAAGAGATCGACATCCTTCTTCAGAAGGAAATCAAAGATAACCCGATGAAGATCGTCGTTCTTGATGATGATCCCACCGGTGTGCAGACAGTCCACGACATTTCCGTATATACCGACTGGACATATGAAAGCATTCTTGCCGGTTTCCGCGAAACAAACAAAGTATTCTATGTTCTTACCAACAGCCGCGGCATGACCGTTGAAGAAACAGTAAAAGCACATAAGGAAATGGCAGAGACCATTTCCAGGGCAGCGAAAGAAACACATACGGAATACATGATCATGAGCCGTTCTGATTCCACCCTGCGTGGGCATTATCCCACTGAGCCCGCATTGCTCAGAGAAGGGATGGAAAAAGACGGGGTCAGGATCGACGGTGAAGTGATCTGTCCGTTCTTCAAAGAAGGCGGCAGATATACCATCTCCAATATTCACTATGTGAAGCAGGGAGATATCCTCGTACCGGCTGCCGAAACAGAGTTTGCCAAAGACCGTACGTTCGGCTACAGCCACTCCGCGATTCCCGAATATGTCGAAGAAAAGACAGCCGGAGCATTCAAAGCATCCGATGTCACATGTATCTCACTGGATGACCTGCGTGCACAGAACTATGACAAAATCACGGAACAGCTTAAAGCCGTGCATGACTTCAATAAGATCTGTGTCAATGCAGTCGACTATTGTGATATCAAAATATTTGCGGTTGCCCTTTACCGGGCAATCAAAGCCGGCAGACATTTCATGTTCCGAACTGCAGCCGGTCTGGTCAAAGTAATGGGCGGCATCAGTGATCAGCCTCTTCTGACAAGAAAAGACATGGTCACATTAACAACAGATCTGGGCGGCGTCGTGGTTGTCGGTTCCCATACGGGAAAAACGACTGCACAGCTGAATGAACTGCTGAAACTCGACAATGTCGTTCCGGTGGAATTCAATTCAAATCTCGTCCTTGAAGGTGATGAAGCTTTCTACAATGAAGTAGACCGCTGTGTCAAAGAAGAAGAAAAAATCATACGCAGCGGGAAAACCGCCGTATGTTATACATGCCGCAAACTTCTTGAACTGGAAAATGATACAAAAGAATCTGCTCTTCTGAGATCCGTGAAGATTTCTGACGGCGTTCAGAGCCTGGTCGGCAGACTGAGCATCACTCCCGCGTTTGTCATCGCCAAAGGCGGCATCACATCTTCCGATGTCGGCACAAAAGCTCTGGCTGTAAAACGTGCAAATGTCCTGGGTCAGATCCAGCCCGGCATCCCCGTATGGCAGACAGGAGATGAATCCAGATTCCCGAAAACACCGTATGTCATATTCCCCGGAAACACCGGAGACGAGACAACACTCAGAAAAGCAGTGGAGATCCTGACAGGGAAAGAATAGTCATACTGCTGTTTCTTCCGGGCAGGGTATTCGGTCCATGCCGCATAAATCAGTAAGAAAATAAAAATACATGAGGCTGTAACGTACAGGTAATTGATGATCACTCATCAGTAGCCTGGAGGTTACGCCTCATTTTTTTACAGATCATGACATTGAAAGCTGGGAATATGATACGCTGTGCACTTTTTGCACAGGACCTTTATTAAATATATATATAGGAACAATAAAACAAGACAGGATAAACGTCGTTTACAGAGAGTATTCACAATTGCGCTGTGTCTGATTCAGTTCATATTACAGGAACTGAGTATCATCTATTTCTCTGCATATCGGATGGACCTGGTATTTCGTGATTAATCAATATTGCAAGTTATACTTGAGCACTCCATCAATTCAGCGGTCAAATCCCTGGGCTGCTGCCCGGTGAGCTCGCATCATTCATCAGGCGGATCTCAGATGTTTGAGGGAGGAGAATAAACCAATGGGATTTTGAATAATTGTTTCGCCCCGAATATAATGACCGTATTATTGCCGAGCGAAAAAACCCAATGAATGCAATAAAAACTATAGAAAACTTATGTACTGCCATTTTGCTCGTGAAAGCAAATGTAATGGAGCGTAACTGAGCATATGTAAGCATAAGTACATCAAAAAGAGCGAATCGAGGATGGTATCCAAAAAACTTTATGAAGATAAGAAATACTGCCTGCTAAAAAAAGGAGCCGGTGTGACCCGGCTCCAGTTGTATACTGCAGTCATTCCTGCTGTCCGCCATAATCAGCGGACAGTTTTGTTTTCAGTGCTTCGAGTTCCTCACTGCTGAGACCAAGTTCGAGGATATATTGCTCTGCATAGGCCTGCAGGGATTCGTTCTTTTTGAATTCTGTATCTTCATCCAGATGGAATGCGTCATGGAGCTGGTTCACAATGATGGCAGAGATCTGCTCATAGGGATCGGTATTTTCCTTAACATGATAGAAATTATCATAGGTGACCATGTAATCTTTGATGACTGCATCGATATCTGCACCCATCAGACATTCCAGGATGGCAATGACAAAGCCGGTGCGGTCTTTTCCTTCCAGACAGTGGATGAGATAGGGACCTTCCTGCGTAAGGATATACCGAAGGCCTTCTGCCAGCTTTTTCCGGTTTTCTTCTGCGGCCATGTCCATGCTCATGGCAAGGGGAAGGACGCTGCATTCGGAATACCAGGTCGAAGCATAGTCCGGATATTCCTTCATTTCCTTTTCATAATCTGCCAGATTGATCACGGTCCGGATGCCATTGAGGGACAGAGCTTCGTCTGCCTCTTTGTTTCTTCCAATCTTTGGATTGATGGGGGAGGAGGAACGGTACAGGGTATCTTTTCCCATGCCTGCTGTTGTTACAGCACGGAAGTTGGCATATTGGGCATCAGATAATTCGGGATAGTCATCCCGGCTGTTGGTGCGGGTGGCAGTGACTTTGTGGATCTCGTATTCATTGGCATAGCCCTGTTTTTCCGCCATGGTGATCTTTACGGAAACATCTTCACCCATGCCTTCGCGCCAGATCCATTCATATCCCTGGTCATCGTTTGTTTCGTGCTTGTCTGCGACATTCATGGCTGACGCAAGATTGCCGGAAGAGATTGCAAGAATGACATACTGGGGAGTGTTTTCCATATCATAGCGGCAAATGGCACTTCCTGCATCGACGTCAGAATAATTGGTGCCGATCGGCATGGTCATCTGTTCATCACCGATCTCAACATGGATGATGTCTGCTTCTTCATAGCCATAGTTCATCATCGTCTGCGGTGTCACGGTCAGAACGATATTGCCGTATTTGGAAATGCCCAGAATGCCGGTCTCAATGTCTTCAATCGTTTTGTCTGAACCGCTGGAATGCGCATTGTGCTGTACTGACTGCTGAGCAGATGTACATCCTGCACCAGTCAGTAAAACGGAAGCCAGAAACAATTTCCAAATGATATGTGTGATTTTTTTCGCCATAGCATTTTACCTCGTATGCCTTCATCATACTCTGAAAAAGAGGGGAATAACAGATGCCGCTATGGGAGTGATCGTTTTCCTGACAGAAGCCGGTCATGCTTTTCGCCAATGAAAGCGCTTCGTATAAAAAACGTTAATTTTCTCCATAAACCAGTCGGTCACATCAATGGAAATAGGCAGCATATGGTCAGTGACTTTGCAGAGACCGTACGCTGGTGGATGAACAATGAAACCTATTCACCGGAACAGGTCAGTTATTATTTTCTGAGTACGATGCCGTTTGCCCGGCAGTGATTCCCGTTTTCCTCAACGCAGAAAGATGATCTGGATCAGTTTGAACAGTACAAAGAATACATGGATCATCACAATGCAGAAGCAGACAAGACCGCCGGTGTAGGCAATGCCGTCACCGGTTTTCTTTCGGATCGCTTCCAGCATGGGATTGCCGTACGTGTCACGCAGAAACATGAAATTCTTATCAAATACGGTATCGATCGCATAGATCACGGATGCCAGTATGATAATGCGCAGGATCGATCCCCAGATTCCCCGGTATGCAAGGGGAATCTCACGGGCAAAGAAGAGGGCAAAGATATAGGCGGCGATCAGACCGTGGTACACGAACTGATGAATGGTATAGAAATTGACGGCCGGCAGGGTGGATGTCGTTGGAAACAGCAGTGCCATAAGTGCAGCCGGAAGAAACAGCGTCAATAACATTTCCCGCACCGGCGGACCGACATGGAAGAAAGCATCTGCAGTGATGAAATACGCCGCAAAGCTGCACAATTCCAGCGGCAGATACTCCGATATTTTTACATCGGAAAAACCGATCAGGATCATCTTGATGACATCAATGATCAAAAGTGCCGCACTGATGGCTTTGCACATGATTTCTTTTGTATGCGGATCGGCCGGGATATAGCACAGAATGAACGCAGCCACACCCAAAGCAGTCACGATCAGCCACAGAATATGTTTCCATGTAAACTGCCCATACCCCAGTCCTTCCGGAATATTATCCTTATGTGTCCAGAAATACTTCATTCATAAAAAGTATATACACGTGTCGAATAAAACGGGGTGTCAATTATGTGAAAAATGTATCCCTTCAGGAGAATTTGATATGATGAAACAAAGGAGGCCGGATATGGATCTTCAGGTACTGTATTATTTTCTGGCTGTCGCAAGGGAAGAGAATTTCTCCCGGGCAGCTTCTGCCATACATATCTCCCAGCCGACATTATCCCGCCAGATTGCGGAACTGGAAGAAGAACTTGGGAAAAAACTGTTTGTGCGCGGCCCAAGAACGCTGTCATTGACGCCGGAGGGACAGCTGCTGAAAAAGCGTGCGCAGGAATTACTGGAACTGGCGGAAAAGACAGAAGAAGAGATCCGTGCCGGCAGTGAAGAAGTCAGCGGGAATATCTACATCGGTGCCGGTGAGACATATGGCATTCATACGATCACACAGGCGTTTTACGAGTTCAGAAGACAATATCCGGATGTATCCCTGCATATATCCAGCGGTGACCGGCAGGATCTGTCCTATCAGCTGGAAAACGGCCTGATCGATATGGCAGTCGTATTCGGGGAGGTGGATCCATCCCGCTATGAATGCATTACACTTCCATACCAGGACCGCATGGGCATCTATGTGCGCAAAGATGATCCGCTCTCAGAAAAAAAGCAGATCCATGCTGAACAGGATCTGCGTGACCGTCCTTTGATCGTTAACCGCGGAACCGGGAGTGAACTGCTTCCCGGCATTCCTCTGCATCTGTTCAGGATCGCCGGGACGTATAATCTTCTTTTCAATGCCTCTTTGATGGCAATTGACGGCCTTGGGTGCGTTGTCGGTCTGGAACATATTATTCCTACGGAAGGTACGGATCTGGTCTTCATTCCATTTGTTCCGGAAGACCGTCTGCGTCTGTATCTCATCTATAAGAAATATCAGACAATGAGCAGACATACTGCATTGTTTCTGGACCTGCTGCGCAGGATGGCAGGGGAATGATCACTCCGACTTCAGCAGGAAGCCGATCGCCGCAAGAATCACATACAGCAGACCGCATACAAGAAACTGTGTGTTCAGGGATGCGGTGAAGATGCCAAGCAGTGCGCCGGCATATGGAGCGATGAATGCACCAAGACCCTGGAATACCAGTACGACCGTTGTACCGGTTGCCGCAAAGGATGCAAACCGTACGGAGACACGCTCCTGCAGAAACGGTACAAAAGCAAGATAGCCAAAGCCAAGCAGGAATGCCGCAAGCATCATGATCAGCGGGGAAGACGCGATATATGCCAGGGCAAAGCCGGCTGCGCAGATAAGGTAGAACAGAGGAAGGCTGAATCGTTTGAAGATGCTCTTCATCTGCCCATAGAGATAGCCGGCGATCAGTGAACCGGCAGAGATGCACATGACCAGTGTGGAACCGATGGAAGCTCCTCCAATCTGTTTCTCAGCCGCAAGACTGGAACATTTGACAACAAATACTGTAGCCAGGGCAACCGATACAAATGTCAGGAAACCCAGTGCCAGCAAACGCATCCACTCTGCTGCAGAGTGATGTGCATCCGATGAGGAAGCACTGGTGCGGATCGATCCGACATGGGGAATAAAGAAGAGCACAGCCGCAAATACCGCAAATCCAAACAGATATACCAGAAAGGACGCGTGCCAGCTGATGGAAAGCAGTCTGCCGGCAATGAATGCTGTCACCAGTGATGCCAGACCGCCGGCACTTCCCTGCAGACCGATCATGGAAGAGCGTTCTTCTCCTTCAAAGAAGAAGATGATCAGGATGAGCATGGCCGATGTGATCAGACCGCATCCAAATCCGAAGATGCCTCTCGCCAGCAGAATCAGCCAGATATTATAGAGAATGACCGGCAGTGTTCCGAAGATGCCTGCAGTCAATGCACCGAGCAATACGATCCGCTTATAGCCGATGGCAGATGCAATGCGGGAAGAACACAATACAGCCGCCATGGAAAACAGGGAAGGGATCGTCGTAACCAGTTCGATCAAAGAGAGCGGTACATCCTTCATATCCGCTGCCATGACCGGTATATTGCCGGCAATCGCATTGAGAGAAGCTGTCACAAAGCAGCAGGAGAGAATCGCCAGTTTCAGTATCAGGTTCTTTTTCATACGTCTTACCATCCTTGCAGGCATATCATAACGGAAGAAAATGAATATTTGAAATATCAATGTGAAATACATATCTATTCATAATATGAATAGGTATGAGAAAGGAGAATACGCATATGAAGTACGCATTTGTTAATGGAATCATACTGGACGGAACACGTGACATGGAACCGCTGGAAGGATATGCGGTCTGTGTCAGCGGAGAGCGTATCGAAGATATTGTGAAGATGCCGGCAGATCTTTCCGGTTATGAACAGATCGATCTCAAAGGCAGCTATCTTCTGCCCGGTCTGATCAACCTGCATGTGCATCTTGCGACCAGCGGCAATCCTCCGAAGAAGGAGAAAAAGAAGCCGACAAACTACAAACTGCTCGTGCAGACGCTGACAAAAAGCCGGCTGATCCGGGCAATTGTATGCCGTCAGATGGCAGGCTATGCTAAAACGGAACTGATGAGCGGTGTGACGACATTGCGTGCGGTGGGCGGCGTATTGAATTTTGATTCCGTGATACGTGACCGCATCAATGCCGGAAAGGCCATCGGTCCGCGCATCCTGGCGGCGGATATGGGCATATCCGTACCAGGCGGTCATTTTGCCGGCTCCATTGCGACCGAGTCGGTCTCTGCAGCAGAAGCGGTACAGGACATTCAAAGGATCGATGCATGGAAGCCGGATCTCATCAAACTGATGATCTCCGGCGGAGTCATGGACGCTTCCAAAGAAGGGGAACCGGGCATTCTGCGCATGTCACCGGAAATCGTAAAAGCATGCTGCGAAGAAGCACACCGGCTTGGCTACAAAGTGGCAGCGCATGTGGAAAGTCCGGAAAGTGTGCGCGTGGCACTCGAAAACGGCGTGGATACGATCGAACACGGCGCAGCACCGGACGAAACAATACTGCATCTGTTCAAAGAACATAATGCCGTGCATATCTGCACCATCTCCCCGGCACTTCCCTATGCCATCTTTGATCTGTCCGAAAGCAAAGTGCCGTCCATTGCCAAGCGCAACGGACGCATCGTCATGGATGGAACGATTGCATGTGCAAAAGCGTGTCTGGCCAATGGGATCCGGGTGGGTCTTGGCAATGATGTCGGCTGTCCGTTCATCCTGCATTACAGTTTCTGGCGTGAACTGCATTATTATCACAAATATGTCGGTGTATCTCGGAAAGAAGCACTGCATGCCGCAACCCTCGGCAATGCGGAAATCATTGGTCTGGATTATGAGACCGGCAGTATTGCAAAGGGCAAGAGTGCGGATCTGATCGTAGTGGACAAAGATCCGCTGCAGGATCTTTCTGCACTGCGCAATGTCACAATGGTCATGGCACGCGGACACCTGATCGCACATCCCCATATCAAACGAAACCAGTATGTGGATACACTGCTGGACCGCTATATGTAATAAAAAAGTCATCCGGCGGATGACTTTTTCTGAAGGGCTCAGACCTTTTCGACTTTGATCAGGTTGGTATTGCCGGAGTGGCCGGTCGTGCCGCCGCCGGTAATAACGATGTTATCGCCGGCATCCAGCTTGCGGTCTTCGATCGCTGTCTTGCGGGCAACATAGAAGAGCACGTCGGTGGACGGAACAACTTCCTGCATCTTCGGCGTTACTGCCCAGGACAGAGCAAGCGAGCGCCATGTCTTCTCATTGGTGGTCATACCGATGATGTCGACCGGGCAGCGGAAACGGGATACCATCTTGGCAATGCGTCCGGACATGGTGCAGGCAACGATGACTTTTGCATTGACATCCATGGCCATGGTGCATGTCGCATGGGAGACAGCGTCCATATCATTCTGGATATGGAAATCACTGGCATAGAACATTTTCTTATAATCGATGGAATTCTCGGCAGATTCTGCAATCTTTGCCATGGCACGGACAGCCTGGATCGGATATGCACCGGCTGCTGTTTCTCCCGACAGCATGACTGCACTTGTTCCATCGTATACGGCATTGGCTACGTCAGAAGTCTCTGCACGGGTCGGCCGCGGACTGTGGATCATGGATTCCAGCATTTCGGTTGCCGTAATAACACGCTTGCCGATCATACGGCAGCGGGAGATCAGATCTTTCTGCATGGCAGGCAGACGCTCAAACGGGACTTCTACGCCCATGTCGCCGCGCGCTACCATAATGCCGTCGCATTCTTCGCAGATCTCATTGATATTGTCATAGCCGGACTGGTTTTCGATCTTGGCGATCAGTTCGACCGTGTCATCTTTGCCAAGGGAACGCAGGAAGTCATGTACATCGATCAGATCCTGCTTGATGGAAACAAATGAGCAGGCGATGAAGTCTACATCATGTTCTACACCGAAGGCAATATCCGACTTATCCTGTTCGGAGAGATATTCCTGCTGCAGATGCTTGCCCGGGAAGCTCATGGATTTGCGGTTGGACAGTTCGCCTCCTTCGAGGACTTTTGTTTCGATCTTTACACCGTCTGTGGATACCACTTCAAATTCAAGAAGGGCATTGTTCAGCAGGATTTTGTCACCCGGCTGCAGTTCTTTGGCAAGATCTGCATAGCTGACAGATACGATCGTTTCATCACCTTCGACCTGTTCTGTTGTAAACGTAAATGCATCGCCGTCATGCAGAAGGATCTTGCCGTTTTTAAAGGTGCCAATCCGGAATTCCGGACCCTTTGTATCCAGCATGATTGCAATCGGCAGTCCGAGTTCTTCACGGACTTTCTTGATCCGGTTGATGCGTTCGAGATGTTCTTCATGGGTGCCGTGAGAAAAATTCAGACGGGCAACGTTCATGCCGCTCAGGCACAGCTGACGCAGCATTTCTTCGGACTCGCTTGCCGGTCCGATGGTGCATATAATCTTGGTTTTGCGCATTGTACACACTCCTTGTCATTTTTACGCAGACATTATAGCAGAACGAATGCACGTACAATATGGACAAAGCCGTACATTTACTGTATTTTTCATCTTTCTGTCAATGGCTTTTGCATGTGTGTGAGCGTATAATAGGTGCATTATGAAAGAGTTTCTGCGATTTATTAAGTTTACGTTCTTCTCAATCAGTGCAGGACTGATCGAGATCGGCACATTCACACTCATGAACGAAGTCCTGCATACCCCATACTGGGTATCCTATCTGAGCGGACTGGTGCTGTCCGTATTATGGAATTTCACACTGAACCGGAAGTTCACATTCCAGTCTGCCGGCAATATCCCGTCGGCTATGCTGAAAGTGGCTGCCTACTATGCCGTCTTTACGCCGCTGTCCACAGCACTGGAACACTGGCTGACGATGTCGCTTGGTCTGAATGAATACATCGCAACAGCGATCAATATGATCCTGAATTTCACAACGGAATTCCTGTACCAGCGCTATTATGTCTTTGCAAAGACCATTGATACCGGAAAAAAAGCCCAAAACGCGGAATAATTCCGTGTTTTTTTCTGATTTCGGCCAAAATGTAAACTGCCATGTTACATTTAGAACAGAACAGTTTCTTGCCGAAGCCGTCCTTCACTGCAAAAATGTGGGTGTACACGAAAGGAAATGACATATGAAAGAACTTGGACGCAAGATTGCACAATGCCGGAAAGATGCCGGACTGACACAGATCGAATTTGCAGAAAACCTGTCGGTCACGCGGCAGACGGTCAGCCGCTGGGAAGCGGGGACAGTACTGCCGGATATTGATAAGATCCCGGATATCGCTTCTCTTCTTGGTGTCAGCTGCGATTATCTGATGAAAGACGATGCCGAGGAAGAAAGCAGAGCACCGGTATCCAGAGGCATGGAAAAACTGCTGCAGCAGATGGTCGGAAAGACCGTACGCCTGAATTTCTTTGAAGATGAAATGGATATCGATCTCTACGATACACCGGTGCGCATCGTGGAATTTGACGGCGGCTGGATGCGTATACAGGCAGATACAAAGAAGGGACAGATCGAAAAACTGATCCCGTTAGCATCTGTATTATCCATGGAACTGGAAGGGGAGGACGCATAATGGAGATCGTGGGATTTATCTTCGGGATATTCGGACTCATGGCATATCTGGAGTTATCCTCCATGAAGAACCGCATTGCAAAACTGGAAGAACAGCTGACCCGTGTCAAAGGCACAAGCTATTCCGATGACCATGATGCACTCAAGCGGGCAGCCCGCTCCTGCATCGGCAAACCGGTCACCCTGGATCTGAAAGAAGACATGGGAGATGTGGATATCATGATGTACGGCAATTCGAAACACGGCTGTAATACAATACTGGAAGTCGGCGATGAATGGCTGCTGGTACAGATCGACAGCCCCAAAGGCACGAAAAAGAAACTGCTGCGGATCCGTTCACTGGAACGCATTACAATGAACAATACGCAGTAAATCAGCAGACACCGGAAGGAGGCACTTTGTAAAGAAATGCCTCCTGGTTATGAAAACAGGGGAACTGACAGAAGTTTTTAACGCCGCAAGCCTACTACTTCAGTGGTGGGTAAGGCGTTTTTTGTTTATAATGAAGAAAAAACAAACAGCAGTTTACGAGGGTAAAAACATGTTGGAATTATTAGAAGCGAGATTTCAGAAAAACAAAAATCTTCATATGGAACTGAACTGGCCTGATGTGGAGAAACGTTTGCTTGCACATCCTGCATCCCTGGAGATATTGAGAAGGATGGAGGAAAGCGGCGGAGAGCCGGATACCATCGGCATTGACGAAAAGACAGGAAAGCTTATTTTCTGCGACTGTTCAAAGGAATCTCCTTCCGGACGCAGAAGCCTGTGTTATGACGAAAAGGCATTACAGGGGCGTACCAAAAATCCGCCGTCAGGCAGCGCCGAACGAAAGGCAAACGAGATTGGCATATCGATCATGACCGAGGAACTGTACCGCCGTCTGCAAAGTCTTGGTGAATATGATTTAAAGACTTCAAGCTGGATTGCCACGCCGGAACCTATTCGCAGCAAGGGCGGTGCGCTTTTCTGTGAGAGACGTTATGGAACGGTGTTCACATTTCATAACGGAGCTGACTCGTACTATTCCGTACGCGGATTCAGAGGTTATATTCTCATATAAATTCCGGTTTGCCGGGCAGTCTGTTGAACTGGTGATCACTCTCTCAGGCAGCTTCTTTATGAAGCGCTGCCTGAGAGGGTCTCTTTTAAATTCCCGGGATTTCCACAGACATGCTTTGATTCAACATGTATAATAAATATGTTAATTTACGGAGGATCTAATGGATATAAAAAAAGCTTTGAAACTGACAGCCATCGGCTATCTGTTTACTTTGGTAAATTTTAATCTGAATTTCAACGGAGGCACTCTCAATATCATGCCGGAGTTTATCGGATGGATCCTGCTGTTTCTTGCCTTTGACCACTATGGGGACTATGGCAGAGGAAAGCAATGGCTCAAGTGGACAGCCCTTGTTCTGGCAGTTGTCTTTGCGGCATTCTGGGTGATCAATCTCATGGACAGCAATATGCAGAACACCACGCAGTTCAGCACGCTGAAATCCGCCGCATCCCTTGCATCGGCAGTCTATTCCTTCTTCATGTTTGACATTCTGGAGACGGTGGCAGCGGATATATCCTCATCCCAGACCGGCCGGATTTCTTTCCTGAAATACTTCAATGCCGGCATATATGTTGTGATGATCGCACTGGCGTTCGTCGCACAGCCGGGCAACGTGCAGGTCATCGCATGGCCGATCCTGATCGTCGGTACAGCGGCGCTTGTTGCGGCAATTATTACAGTGATCGCACTGTTCCGTCTCAGCAAAGAAGCGGGACGGCTTGGATAAATAGAAAAGGAGAAAACAACTATGCGTTATGATATCAAACATCAGCCATTTACGATCCTGACTCTGAATATGGAGGCAGGTGAATCCATCAAATGCCAGAGCGGCGCAATGGCCTGGATGTCTCCGGGCATCCATATGGAAACAAAGACCGGCGGTCTTGGCGGCATGTTCAAGAAAGCACTTGTCGGGGAATCCCTTGCATTAAATCACTATATCGCTGACCGTGCCGGTGAACTGACACTGGCAAAGCACTGCCCGGGCGACATCATGGCATTTAATATCAGCGAGACACCGATCATTGCCCAGAAGACCTCCTTTCTGGCATCGACCGAAGGTGTAAACATGGAAATCTATCTGCAGAAGAAGGGGGCAGTCGGCTTCTTTGGCGGCGAAGGCTTCTTAATGCAGAAATACACCGGAAGCGGCTATGCATGGCTGGAGATCGACGGTGCCGTTGAGATGCGGGAATTGGCAGCCGGCGAACAGCTGATCGTTGACAGCGGCTATGTGGCAGCGATGGATGTGACATGTTCCATGGATATCCAGCAGATCAAGGGATTTACAAATGTCCTGATGGGCGGTGAAGGCCTGTTCAATACGATCGTTACCGGACCTGGCCGCGTATGGCTGCAGACAATGCCGATCAATTCGCTTGCCATGAGCCTGTATGCGTATATGCCGCATCCGGGATCGAACTGATTCGTGTGAAGTAGGAAAGCGGCAGGCCCTGCCGCTTTTTAAGGAGGATATGCCAATATGACAGATACACGTGCCCTGGCAGCAGGACTTCTCGACTGGATCGAAGAACAGACCGGAAGTCTTGAAAAAGAACGCTGGGAAAAAGACAATTCGATTGGTCTGAATGTAAAGACCGATCATGCAGAAGCGCAGATCGATGCCGTCTTTCTGGAACAGACCATTGTGGAATACCGCATCCTGAATGAGAGGGAAGACAATGTATTCTATCTGCACTTTGAACTGGAAGATATTGAACATGCAAAAGAGTTGTTTAAAGAGATGCAGGACTGTCTGCACAAACAGACAGGCACTGATACCAGAGAGGTATTGCTGTGCTGCAGCTGCGGACTGACAACTTCGTTTTTCACGATGAAGCTGAATGAAGCCGCAGAAGCACTGGGGGAACACCTGCATTTTGATGCTGTCCCGTATGAACAGCTGTATGAAAGCGCGGAAAAAGTGGAAGCAGTCCTGCTGGCGCCGCAGATCGGCTACCGACTGAAAACAGCACAGGATGTACTGAAAGACAAGATCGTGCTCACTGTGCCGGTAAAGATCTTTTCGACCTATGATGCGGCCGGCATGATCTCCATGCTGAAAACAATGTTTGCAGAGCAGGCTTATAAGGCACCGGAAAAGAAGGAAAAGAAGAATCTGCAGCATACACAGGAAGGATCGGTGCTGATCGTTTCCGTCATCCATATGGAAGACAAGAGCCGCATCGCATACCGGATCTATGATGAAGGCAATATCGTTGCCGAAAGGCAGATCACCAAGGAAACCTATGCATTCGCAGATGTGATCGATACCGTCAAGGTCGCAAAGACACTGCATCCGAATCTGAAAACACTGTGTCTGGTGACACCGGGCATGGTGAATGACGGCATCCTGACATATGAGGCTGCCAATATCATTGATCTCAATGCCAAGGCAAAGCTGAAAGAGATCTTTGACGGCAGCGTGCGTCTTTACAACGATGCGGATATGATCGCACTTGGTTATGCAGCAACAGAGCGTGATATGGCTGATACAGCATTCTACTTTGTGCCAAGAGGCAGCTATTGCGGCAATATCGGCCTTGTCATTAACGGCAATACCGTGCGCGGGAAAACGCATATGGGAGGCCGCCAGACAGAAGCGGTCACATCGCTTACGACCTTCCCGCAGAATCCCTACACACTGGTAAAAACACCGGAAGGCAATATCGAACTGGCAGCCCGCTATATTACCGGTCTCTACAGCTTTACCGGCATTCCCTTCGTGGCATGCTACAGCAGCATGATCCCGGATATCGGAAAACTGCGCGACAAGATCGCTGAGTTTATTCCGGATGGATTCATGCCGGAAATCGTAAAGGCAGACAGCGTGCGTGATTATCTGTATAAGGGTGTCCTGTACAGTCTGCATCGTCTGACAGAAACAGAAGGATAAGATTATGAGGGAAGTGCTGGATCCGAAAAGCACGGCAACGCTGCTGATCAATATCGCTGCCGTATTCATCTACTTTTTCGCCCGCATGGCGCTGAACAAGATCTATAAGGAATACAGCAAAAAGCCGGAATTCTCCAAGACAAGACGCAAGAACAGTCTGAAGATCTTCCATGGCTTTATCCGCTTCATACTTGTCTTTGTTCTGGTTCTGTTCATACTGCAGAATTCCGGACTCAATATCACTTCGATCCTGACATCACTCGGTATTACCGGTGCTGTGATCGGTCTTGCCCTGCAGGATTATCTGAAAGACTGCGTCATGGGCTTCAATATCATTGCATCGCATTATTTCTCCGTCGGTGATGTCATCAACTGCGATGGTTTTGAGGGCATCGTCGTCTATTCCGATATGAAGATCACCAAGATCGAATCCATCGATGACTACAGCATCATGACCATCTCCAACCGCAATCTGGATAAAGTCATCCGCAGTTCCAACATCGTGGATATCAATATCCCGCTGTCCTATGAAGATGACTTTGAAAAATGCCGTGCAGTCATCAGCACCATTGCTGAAAAAGCAAAGGAGATCCCCGGCATTGAGAGGGCAGAGTTGAAAGGAACGCAGGCATTTGAAGCAAGTGCAATTACCTACAAACTGCGTATTCACTGCAAGCCGGCAGAAAAGAACCAGCTGAAACGGGAAGTGAATTATCTGATCCAGAAGGAACTGGCAGCCAATGGTCTTACCATTCCTTACCAGCAGATCGATATTCATACAAAAGCATAAGAAACCTACAGGAGGCAGGGATGTACATACTTGTGATCAATGGTTCACCATCCGGTGACAGCAGCATCACCTTACAGACGATGCGGTATCTGGAAAAGAAGTTCCCTGAACACATCTACAGTGTCCTGCATGCCGGACAGCAGATCCGGAAAATGGAACAGGACTTTTCCCATTGCATAGAAGAAGTGCAGAAGGCAGATCTGATCGTTTTCTGCTATCCGGTATATACCTTTCTGGTGCCGGCGCAATTGTACCGCTTTGTGCAGCTGCTGAAAGAAAGCACCATCGATCTGAGCGGCAAATATGCTACCCAGATCACTACTTCCAAGCATTTCTACGACATGACAGCCCATGCACTGATCGAAGACAACTGCCATGATCTTGGCCTTCATGTGATCCATGGTCTTTCTGCAGACATGGAAGATCTTCTGCATGCACAGGGACAGAAGGAAGCCGAAGCATTCTTCCATCAGGTGCTCTGGTCAATGAAACAGGGCATCTTTGAGCCGGACCGCCGCATGGAAACGGTAAAGCAGGGCATCTATGCTCAGCCTGGTGAAGAAGTGAAGAAGAAGGACGGCCGTTATGTGATCGTAGCAGACTATGATGAAACAGACGCACAGGATGCTGTTCTGCGCTCCATGATCGCACGCTTCCAGAATCGTGCCAGCCGCCGGACAGACATCGTCAACCTGCGCAAATTCCCATTTGCGGGCGGATGCCTTGGCTGTTTCAAATGTGCAGCGGATGGCACATGTATCTACCGGGATGGCTTTGCGGACCTGCTGCGTGATCAGATCCAGACAGCCGATGCAATTATCTATGCATTCCGTATCCAGGATCATATGATGGGCTATCGCTTCAAGCTGTACGATGACCGTCAGTTCTGCAACGGCCACCGCACCGTCACCATGGGCATGCCTCAGGGATATCTGGTGGATGGTGATCTCAGTGCCGAAAAGAATCTCTGCACTGTGATGGAAGCACGGGCAGAAGTCGGCGGCAATCCTCTCTGCGGCATCGCTTCCAGCATGAATGATCCGGATCAGGAAATCGATATGCTTGCTGAGCGGCTGGAATATGCACTGATGCATCACTACACACAGCCGAAGAACTTCTACGGCGTCGGCGGCCTGAAAATCTTCCGTGATCTGATCTGGCAGATGCAGGGATTAATGCAGGAAGATCATCGCTTTTATAAGAAACACGGGTTCTATGACTTCCCGCAGAAGAAGCTGCCCATGATGCTTGCCATGTATGGTGTTGGCTCATTGATGCGCAATAAGAAACTGCAGAAGAAGATGAAGGTATCCATGACTCAGGGGATGCTGCTGCCGTATCAGAAGATCATTGAGAAAGCAGGCAGGAAATCTCGTAAGACACAGAGGAAACCGACGTCTAAATCGGAATAAATGACAGGCCTCTCCATCCGCCTATATGAACGGGATGGTCACAGTTTTGAAACTGTGCTATAGTGATCATGTTTTTAGAACAGGGATACGATTCGTAGTTGGAGCTAGAGGTCGTATCCTTTTCTTTTGTGGCACATATTCTTCCACTTGTTCATAGAGTGTGTTTATCACATGACTGTGTGATGCCTATATGCATTCCGCTCCACATCCATGCAGCATCCATTGGTTTATTTTCCTCACAAATGTAAGATGCTTACATTTAGCAGCAATGATGCAGAAATGCGGAAAAAGGGAGATCGGGAGATTTTTATGCTGTTTTCCTGCCGTTTTTACCCCGTTTTTTCTCCCGGTCTCATAAAACTATGTACGTTATTTTGCACAGCGGTCAATAAAAGTGCTTGTTTATAGTATTTATTACCAATTGTAAATTGTTTCACTTCTCCGAAATCGGGAGACTTTTTCCTCTTTTTTTATGATATTTCATAACTCTCTATGGTATATTATGTACAAAGGTAAGCATTTTACCTTAGTTCACATTTACCTATAAGGAATTGAAACAAGTTTTCGTCCTGAGCGGTGATACGTCCTTTTACCTCTTTGGTTCACATTTACCTATAAGGAATTGAAACATTGCCGCCACCGATAAAGAATAGAAGTAGCAGCGTGTTCACATTTACCTATAAGGAATTGAAACAGTAGTGGCTGCCGTATAGGCGAGGTTGGGGTTGTGTATGTTCACGTTTACCTATAAGGAATTGAAACTCCACCACGAAGGTGATGTCGGTTTCGACGCGGCCATCGCAAGTTCACATTTTCCTATAAAGAATTGGAGTGCACTGTATGGAACAGACAACATTTACATCTCTGTTCAGGAGAGTATCAAACTGAATAACATTTCCCACGAAAAAGGGCAGATTCATTCAAAATCTGCCCGGATTTTTTTGCGCCTCTAATCAATGCAAAGGTTCATTACCCTGAGTTTTTTAAGGCTATCTCTAGTCCAATTGAATTATTTTGTCAGTCCTGGTTTGTACATTCCCAGGCTTTTAATGTGTAGAAGAACGGTTCACTGCCATACGCAGCTGCTCCGAAGAGAGCACCGGTAAAGCGCTTGTTCATCGGGATACCTTCATCACTCAGATACGAAGCGTCCGCAATAACTTCACGGCAAAGTTCTGTACCGTCTTCACTTGCAAGGATCATGGTCCGTTTTAATCCCTCAGTGATCACAGTAAACACATATGTGCTTATGCACTTCTCAAGAGCGTGGCGGGTATGAATATGGTCTTTGTCATAAATGTGTTCATGCAGGGAACAATACATACCGTTTTCGTCGTTTCCTACCATGAAATAAGCATAGCTGTATTCATCGTAATAGCAGATCAGGCCGGCATTCTGTCCTGCTTTGAGAGCAGGAAGCTGCAGGGTGATCGAAGCGGTGAAGGAAAAGCTTTCCTGACGGCGCAGAAGGAGATTGCGTGCCTTGTAAGAGGAGAAAGCAGCAGGGGAGGATAACAGGCGTATTCCTTCTTCTGTGATCATGACTGCGTCTTTTTGCGGTTCACGCGGTGTCAGCCAGCCATGCGGCCAGTTGACTGTGCCAAAGGCAGTTTCCTGCTTTGAACTGGAAACGATGGGCAGAGGAGAAAGTACGGAAGGACCTTTCAGGTCATTGACGATCGGCCATCCGTCCGGTGTCCAGGTGATTGGATCAAGAGCCGTTTCTCTTCCAAGGACGGTATACTCACCATTCAGGCACCGTCCGCATAAATAAACCATATACCATCTTCCATCGGCTGTCTGCACTGGTTTGCCATGTCCGCACCGCTGCAAAGGTGCACTGGGATCGTGCTGGCGCATAATGGGATTATAGGGGCAGGGCTGATAGATTCCCATGAGTTCACGGGAGCGGGATACTGTGATGCGGTGTCCCATGCCGGTGCCTCCTTCTGCCTGGAAGAGATAATACCAGCCGTCTTTCTTCAGCAGATGGGCACCTTCCGGAGCGTGTTTCTGGGAGCCGTAGTAGAGAAGGAAGGGCTCGGAGATCATCTCTGTGCAGTCAGCGGACAGCTCAAAGATGCGTGCTCCGCGATTCAATAACATATAATGCCTTCCGTTTTCATGGAATAAAGAAGGATCGATACCGTCTTCTTCGATCAGCACCGGTTTGGAATAGGGACCTTCCGGTCTGTCGGAATATACGACCATCTGTTTGCGGCAGAGCGGTTCATTATCGTTTAGCCGCAATGTCGCAGTGATGTAGAAACGTCCGTTATCATAGCTGATATCCGGTGCCCAGTATCCCCGGCCGCCTTCCAGATGGGCTAGTCCTGCATATTGGGGATCTGTGATGGCATAGCCGATGATCGTCCAGTGGATCAGATCTCTGGAATGGGAGACAGGGATGCAGGGGAAGAAGACAAAGGTGGAATTGACCATGTAATAGTCATCCCCGACCCGCAGGATGGAAGGATCCGGATAGAATCCACGGCGGATGGGATTGTGATACATCTCTGTATAGGGTGTCTGAATCACAGACAGGAAATACGGATAAAGCGTATCATTCCAATTTTCATATGCCAGTTGATAGGGTGTGATCAGATCCCGGTCTCCTTCGAGCGGGGAAAGTCCGCATCGTTCGATCAGATAGCGGCACTTGCTGACGTCACCGGACAGTACCGCATAAAACAAGGCACTGCGGTGTCTTTCATCATATACATCAAGACTGGCACGGGAGTATTCCACAAAATACTGCAGGATCTCAAGAGAACCATACTGTGCTGCCAGAAAAATAGGCAGGATGCCGTCTTCCGCTTTTTCTGCCAGAGTGGGTGTTTCATTCAGAATGCTTCTGACTTGGGCAAGATTCTGGTCCCGAATCGCTTTTTCAAGTACTGTCATCATGATTTCCTTTTTCCTCATGTGCGTATTTCTGCTGTGCAGATACGCAGGCTGTACCACACAAAATGACATACTACGGATGGCAAGTCAAGTGTACGATGAAGCGTTGCAGGAAAAGAAAGGACTTTGTGATCCTGTGTCACAAAGTCCGTATTTCTTATAAAGCAGTATCGTCGACGCTGTCGAGGTAGGCGTTGACTTCGCGGACAGTATCTTTCAGGCAGCCGTCTTCAAACGGTACCTTCAGATGCACATGGCGGACCAGATCGGTAAATGCCAGTGTACCGCCGCAGCGGCAGAGTTCCGTATAATCCTTCCAGGATTCCGGATCATTCCGGTGGTTTCTTGCCCAGAACTGCAGTGCACATACCTGTGCAAGGGTGTAATCGATGTAGTAGAAAGGTGCTTCGAAGATATGACCCTGCTGGTACCACCAGCATCCTTTTTCGAGCATCGGTGCACCTTCGTAGTCCTTGTACGGCTGATACATCTTTTCCAGTGTGCGCCAGCACTGTTTTCTTTCTGCCGGTGTCATGTTCGGATGATCATAGACTTCATGCTGGAAGTGATCGACCAATACGCCGTATGGCAGGAATTTGAGTGCGCCGGAAAGGTGCAGGAAGTGATACTTTTCCGTATCTTCCTTAAAGAACAGATGGGACCATGGCCATGCGTTGAATTCCATGGACATGGAGGCAATCTCCGCAGATTCCATGGTCGGCCACTGGCAGTCGGTGACCGGTATGTTGCGTGCCATATAATACTGGAAGGCATGGCCTGCTTCATGAGTCAGTACATCCACGTCTCCGCTGGTGCCGTTGAAGTTGGAGAAGATGAACGGTACTTTGTAGGCCGGGATCGATGTGCAGTAGCCGCCCATCTGCTTGCCATCGCGGGACTTAAGATCCCATAATTCATTCTCGATCATGATATCGATGAACTCACCGGTCTCTTTGGACATTTCATGATACATGGTGCGGGCTGCTTCGATCAGCTCTTCGTAGGTGCCTTTGGGTGTCGGGTTGCCATTGGGGAATTCCATGGCCGCATCATAGTAGGCGACTGTCGGTGTGCCAAGACGCTTTGCCTGACGGTCAAACAGGGACTGCACAGTCGGAACGATATCTTCCACGATCTGTCTGCGGTAATTGGCAACCATGTCGCGGTTGTAGTCCAGACGCATCATGCGCAGATAGCCGAGCTCTGTAAATGTCTGATAGCCCATTTCATGTGCGATCTGTGTGCGTACATGGACCAGTTCATCATAGATCCTGTCAAAGTCTGCTTCGTGTTCTGCGTAGAAGGCAAGCTTTGCATCACTTGCGCCATGGCGGACATCACGGTCAGTAGAATTGATCAGAGAAGAAATCGTAGACAGGTTGTATACATTTCCGTCATAGGGGATCTGGGCAGATGCTTTCAGCTTTCCGTATTCACTTGCCAGTTTGTTTTCTTTCTGCAGAAGGGGTACGATCTCTTCCTTGAATGTCTTCAGCTGGCATTCTGCCATCTGGAACCATGTCTTCGGAATCGATGCATACAGGTCTTCTTTGAACGGGCATTCAACAGCAATCCGGGAAAGACGGCTGCTGTATACTTCATACAGCGGTCCGTGTTCATCCCAGTATTCGTTTTCTGCATCGTAGAACGCATCTTTCGTATCGATGGAATGACGAATGGATGACAGGGTGCTCATGGTCTCCAGCGTGCATTTGAGTTCTTCGATCTTCTTGAATGTTTCCAGGAAAGAAGCCGGGTCATTGGCCTGTTCCAGTTCATCCAGCAGTGCGCTGTACGAAGCGGAAACGGCATCAAAGTCCGGACGTTCGTATTTCATATCCGCAAATTTCATTGTAATTTCCTCCGTTTTCCTATGCTATGGTACAGGATTTTCCCTGTTTCGTCATTTGCTTTGTTCTCATAACGTAAAAAGGTTTCTGCATCGTGCAGAAACCTCAGCTTGTTGACAAAGTAGGAATAGTTTTACGCAAGTCTACATGTTAAAATAAGAAAGCAGAAACCACCTCCATACATCCAAAATCTGAAGTGGTTTCTGTTTTTTTCTCCACAAATACATGCACGCATGGTATAATATA
>JAFYHC010000103.1 GCA_017539385.1 Solobacterium sp.
GCTTAAGTAAAGACTTCAAACTGCCATCAGCTTTTTTCCATTTTCTGCTTACTGATGCGGTGTTTTCATCATCCATAGTAGCCAGCCCTTTCATCTGATCTTCAGTGCTGATATCAAGGTATTTCATTGTTGTTGCCAACTGCTCATGGCCAAGCAGAACTGATATCTCCACAATATTGATTCCTTCCTCCAGCCAGTGTGTAGCTCTTGCGTGTCTGAAATGATGGGCATGAAGGTTCAGCGGCACATCATTACATTTCTGATGCGCTCTTTCAGCGTAAATATGCAGTCTTTTTTCAATTGCTTTTGAACTGAGCTGATCTTTATGATTTCCGTTTCTGCTGTAGAACAGATATGAATCCTCACTGCTGTTTTCACCATGTACTTCTTTGATATAACGTCGCAGGTGAGTAACGAGTTTTGGCAGTATATACAGAGTTCGTGTCTTATTGCCTTTGCCGATCACCGTTATGTATGGCTTTGCGCAGTCGAGATGTATATGTTTTAACTTGACAGAGAGTATTTCCGACATTCTGGCTGCTGTACCATAGGCAACCATCATAAATACGAGGTCCCGTCTTCCCGTTTTGGCTGACTGATCAGGTTCTGCCATGATTGCTTTAACAGCATCTTTGCTCAGACCATTGACTTTCTTCTTCAGGGTTTTCTTCAGCGGAATATCCATCGCATCCAAATACAAATACTTATATTCGATGTCTTTCTGTCCAAGATACTTGAGAAATGTCCTTAATCCGCCCAGCCGAACATTGCAGGTTTCTGCTGATAAATGCTCATCATTGCGCATATAGCGCAGCCATTCTTCAATCACTGTTCTTTCAAAACAATACCGGCAAAGAGTTTTGGCGGAATAGCCTTTCTGATCTTCAAGAAATCCAAGATATTTATTTAAGGTGGACGTATAGGATTTAAGAGTATGTTCACTCTCTGTAAGATGGTCAGGCGCGTAAGAATTAATGAACTGTGAAAAGGATTTTGCCAGGAATACCGACTCATTACCAGACTTCATCTTCCAGAACCTCCGGCATGAGATCATCAAAACTTTCTGCGCACTTTTCATTAAGTATATCTGCCATACGAGGAACGATGGAATAGTAGTACTTTGTATGCTCGACACTGCAGTGTCCCATACTCTTGCTGAGATAATAAAGCTTGTCATACATTTCAAATGTGTCACCAGTCCAGCTGTTAATGTTACTTGTTGCGTAATGATGACGAAAATCATATGAAATAGCGATGGTGCCTGGATTTGCCTTGTTCCAAAGTTTCGCAAAGTTTGTCTGCAGCCATTTTCTTGATCTGTAATGCTCTGTTTGATCAGGAAAGAAATACACTCTTTTCGGTAGAAGTTCATCCATTCGCCTGTCATATTCTTTCAGTATTTCCACCATACTTTCATGGATGGCGACATAGTGCTGATCATGACCTTTTGTCTGCACGATATTCAAGACTCCATGAATCAGATTGACTTCAGATCTTTTTAATTCACGCGCTTCATTCGGCCTGATTCCAGTACAGTACATCAGCCTGAATATCACACATAAAATAAGCTTCCTGATTAAGCATTCTTTACTGTTTCCGGAAACACTGATATGATCGCATTCGTAAAAGAATCTAATCAGTTCAGCAGTGGTAAACGCATGGGGAAGATGGGTGCACTTCTGTGGTTTGGGCCGGTCAGGTTCTTTTACTTTTGTCAGGTCCCGCCTGTTCATATACCTGATCAGCGCAACGACAACATTTGTGCGGGCCAGGCATGAATTCACCGATTCTTTTGGACGTTTCCGGCACCACGAATCGACTATTTCCTGCGTCAGCTCTGTTTCCTCTGGATAATTTGAGAATAAATAGCCATCAAATCGCTTCATATCCCTTGCGTAAGTGTCGCACCAATGCTGTGAGGCAATCATGAAATCAATGAATTTCGCGATGATTTCTTTGAGAAATGATCTGTACTCACGCATGATCAAACACCTCCCAATTCAGAGGATAATCTTCAATACTGAGAGAACACTGCCGCAGATGCTTTATATCCGCATTCAGATAAGCCTGCACTGATAAGGGATCGGTATGCCCGAGAGTCTGTGAAATAACAGGCTGCGCCACTTCATTTTTAAGTAATTTAGTTGCCAGATGATGGCGGAAAATATGGGTTCCTTTCCGGTCTGTTTTGTTCTGACGGATTCCGGCAGTTTTAAAGAGTTTCGTAACACAGTAAGAGACGTCGCTGGACTTGAATTGAACGTTCTTTTTTGTAACAAACAGATATTCAGATTCCGAATTACGTTCCTTTGTAATGTAGTCATAGATGGCATTGCCGGCATGTATATGCATAGGAATGGTAAGAGGTACATCTGTTTTACTTTGAACAACATGGATTACTTCTTTCTCCCAATCGATACTGCTGAGTTTTAGCGCCGCAATATCGCAGGAACGCAGGCCGGTGTAAAGCAGAATCATCACAACTGCTCTGATCTGATAAGACAGAGGTAAGCCAATATCCATGCATACATCTTTGATGATCTGCACTTCCTCATCAGTAAGGTATTGAATATTCTTTCTTGTTACCCTGATGTAAGGAAGCCAGTTCTTAATTTTCAGACATACAGGATATTCATCAGCTACTGTTTCAAGAAATTCAGATAACCGATAACGGGAACTGGTTTCATACCTGGGGTGACCATCCTCTATGAAAAAATTGATTACATCTTCTTCAGACACATCTTCTAATGACTCATAAGCTCTATTTTGAAGATAAACAAAAAATGAGCAGGCTATGGCTGTAATCCCTAGAATTGAATGAAATGACAAATGTTCATTACAGTGCTGTACCATAAAATAATCGACGATTGATCTGTATGGCTGATTGAGTTTTGAATAATTGCCGCGAATAGCTCCACATGGCTTTATTTTTGAATTTTCATTGACCATTATGTTTTCCTCCTTTTTTGACGTGGTCAATGATTATCATAGCGAAAATAAAATCCGAACCTTTTCATTCATAAAACCCAATGTTTAAGCCAAATATGAGAAAAGGTTCGGATTTATCAAAGGTTCGGATAAAAAGAAAAACTGCCTGATGTGAGTCAGGCAGTCAGAGGGTGGAACATACCGCTTCGATGCGGCTGCCGCTGACAGCGTAATATGCGCCGCTGTCATTGCGGGATATTTTGGCACTCATGTGCAGCTGGGTGCAGCCGGTCTTCTGCAGCAGAAGCCGTGCATTGTCTTCACTGACACCGCCGCCGGGCAGGATCTGCAGCTGCTCCCCATATGTTTTCTGCAGCAGTGCGATCTCTTCCATGCCGGATATGACATCCGGACTGCCGCCCGAAGTCAGCACCCGGTCGATTCCGCATGCGATCAGCGTGCGTGCTGCAGCAAGGCGGTCCGGCGTTTCATCAAAGGCTTTGTGGAAGACTGCTTCTTTGCCATAGCGATGGGCAAGGGAAGCAAGCATCTCCGTTGTCTTTGCATCGATCGTGCAGTCATCCATCAGGATGCCGAAGACGATGCCGTCCGCGCCATGCTTCAAAAACAGCTCAGCTTCTTCGCACAGAACAGATATTTCTTTCGGACTGTAGCGGAAGCCCGCCGGACGGGGCCGGCACATGCATATGAGTTTTTTATCCGTGATGCGGCGTGCTTCCAGAAAAGAAGCAAAGCCAGGGGTCAGTCCCCCAAGTTCCAGCGCACTGTTGAATTCGATCCGGTCGACTGCATCATATCGGGATGCAGTGATCACATCTTCGATACTTCCGGCACAGATCTCGATTCGGATGCCGTTTTTCATGCGATGAGTTCTTTCAGGATGATATTCTCTTCACGGTCCGGTCCGACAGATACCAGACACATGCGGCATCCGCAGTATTCGGAGATGAAGTTCAGATAGTTCTGACAGTTAACAGGCAGTTCCTCAAAGGAACGGATCTTGCTGATGTCTTCGCTCCAGCCCGGGAATTCCTTATAGACCGGCTTGGCGATCTCAAGGTCATGAATGGAAGCAGGGATGGTGTCATAGACTTTGCCGTTGATCTCGTAGCCGATGCATACCGGAAGTGTTTCAAATCCGCTCAGTACATCGACTTTTGTGACTGCAAGGTCTGTCAGGCCGTTGATGCGCACTGCCTGGCGAACGACCGGAAGATCGAGCCAGCCGCAGCGGCGCGGACGTCCTGTTGTCGCTCCGTATTCACCGCCGATCTCACGCATTTTGTCGCCGATGTCATTGAGCTGTTCTGTGACAAACGGTCCTTCACCGACACGGGTGGAGTAGGCTTTGACAACACCGATGATGCGGTCCAGTTTCTGCGGCGCAACACCGGCACCTTCGCATACGCCGGCACTGGTCGGGGAACTGCTGGTGACATACGGATAGGTACCGTAGTTGATATCCAGCATATTTGCCTGTGCGCCTTCGAACAGTACGATCTGTCCGCCGTCGAGGGCTTTGTGGATCTTGTCCACTGCATCACAGATCATCGGCAGGATACGCGGACGGATCGCCGCAAACTGTGCCAGTACTTCTTCCGGATCAAACGGCTCACCGCCGTAGATCTTTACGATTTCTTCATTCTTGAGACTGACGACATTTCTTACTTTTTCAGAGAATACATCCCAGTCTTTCAGATCGCATACGCGCAGACCGATGCGGTTGTATTTATCTGCATAGGTCGGACCGATGCCGTTCTTTGTCGTGCCAAGCTTGTTCTTTCCGGCACGCTTCTCCATCAGTTCGTCAATGCGCAGATGCCATGGCATGATCAGATGGGCACGGTCAGAGAGGCGTACATGATCGCATGGGCTTCCCTGTGCTTCCAGTGTATCGATTTCCTGCAGCAGGACGAACAGATTGACGACCACACCAGGACCGATCACGCACAGTGCATCGTGATTGAGAATGCCCGAGGGCAGCAGGTGAAGAATGGTTTTCTTGCCATTGACGACAACGGTGTGTCCGGCATTGTTTCCGCCCTGGAAACGGACGACCATATTTACATGTCTTCCAAGCAGGTCAACGACTTTTCCTTTGCCTTCATCTCCCCACTGGGAACCGACTACTACATATCCAGCCATAATAATCTCCTTTTTTACCTGCAATATCATAGCATAAACATAGGTGTCAGTTGTATGAAACTTGTTTGAAGTCCGGCGGTGTGATACCATTTCTGAGTATTTCAACAGATAGTAAGGAGTGTATGTATGAGTCAGAATCAGAATCCGGAAAACTGCACGCATGATTGTTCTTCGTGCGGTACAAATTGCCCATCCAGAGAAAATCCGCAGAGTTTCCTTGCAACACCGAATGAAAAGTCTTCGATCAAGAAGATCATCGGTGTCGTTTCGGGAAAAGGCGGTGTAGGTAAATCGTTCGTTACATCGTTATTGGCAAGTGAGATGCAGAGAAGAGGCTACCGGACAGCGGTCCTGGATGGTGATATCACCGGACCGAGCCAGGGCAAGTCTTTCGGCATTACCGAGAAAGCGTATGGCGATGGCGAACTGATTTATCCGGAAAAGACAAAAGGCGGCATCCAGGTCATCAGTATGAACATGCTGCTGGAAACAGATGATACACCGGTCATCTGGAGAGGACCGATGGTCGGCGGCGTATTAAAGCAGCTGTATACGGATGTGTACTGGAAAGATGTCGATTATATGTTCGTGGATATGCCTCCGGGAACGAGCGATGTCCCGCTGACACTGTTCCAGTCCATTCCGCTGGATGGCATCATTATCGTTACAAGTCCGCAGGAACTGGTCTCCATGGTCGTAAACAAAGCAGTAAACATGGCCAATATGATGAAGATCAAAGTACTGGGTATCATTGAGAATATGAGCTATGTGCTCTGCAGTCACTGCGGTGAGAAGATGTATGTCTTCGGACCGTCCCATATCCAGGAGACAGCAGATAAGTTTGATCTGCCGGTACTGGCACAGATTCCGCTGGATCCGCGTATTGCAGAAAGTGCAGATGCCGGTACGATCGAGGATCTGGAAATCGAGGAAATCAGAAAAGCAGCAGAAATGCTCGAAAAAATCTGATCCTTCACCCAGACTTCACACGGGTGTTATAGAATACGTCCTGAGGTAAAGATTATGACAAAGATACTGATTACAGATGATGAAGCAAAGATCAGGGAAATGATTGCCAAATATGCAGTACATGAAGGATTCGAAACAGAAGAAGCATGCGATGGTATGGAGGCAGTGGAGAAATGTGCTGCCAACAGCTATGATCTGATCATCATGGATATCATGATGCCGAATCTGGACGGCTTTTCTGCAGTAAAGGAGATCCGGAAGAATGATCCGGATGTACCGGTGATCATGCTTTCGGCTCTGGGACAGGAATATGACCGTGTGCATGGCTTTGATGTCGGTGTGGATGATTATGTAGTCAAACCGTTTTCTTCCAAGGAACTGATGATGCGGATCCATGCGATCCTCAAGCGCACCAGACACAGTGCGCCGGCATCGGATACACTGAAGATCGACGGACTGGTGATCGATTATGATGCACGTACGGTATCGATCGACGGCGTACGTGTCGGTCTGTCGCCGAAGGAATATGAACTGCTGGCATATCTGTCCAAGAATGCCGGAATTGCACTGACACGTGAAAAACTGCTTTCCAATGTATGGGGATATGACTTCTTCGGGGATGACCGCACGCTGGATACGCATATCAAGCTGCTGCGGCGCAATCTCGGCGACTATGCGAAGTATATCGTTACGCTCCGCGGGGTAGGGTACCGTTTTGAAAAAACAAATTAAGCTGCAGTGGAAGATCGGAAGCTATCTGATTGCCTTTGCGGCAGTGGTGCTGGCTGTGATTTTTGTATTCCAGTCCATGCTGCTGGAGCCGATGTATGAGCGTTCCCGCAAGGACAGTGTGGTAGCGGTGTCCGATACATTGAAGGCATTGCTGGAAAACGGGGATTTTGATGATCCGGAAGAGTACTCTGAAGAGCTGATGATGTCTTCTGCACAGAATGATGTCTGTATTCAGATCTTTGAAGTGAATGATTACAGCTGGCGGCAGACGGATGTCAATAACGGCGGCTGTGCATTGTTCCGCCTGCATCCGGAAGAGATCCGCACCCAGATCAAGAAGGCATCCAAAAGCAGTGACGGACGCTATTTCTCGGATGACGAAATGGATATCCGCACTCCGGAAAACGGCAAATTCCGCAATATTATCTGCACTCAGATCGTTGAAGACGACGATGAGATGCTGGCAATCATGGTGACTGCCGGCATTACGCCGATCAATGCAACGACCGGCACACTGCGTACACAGATGCTGTATATCTCACTGATCATCCTGGTGATGATTCTGGGACTGGTACTGCTTCTGAACCGGAAGATTGCCCGTCCGATCCGCAATATTACGGAAAATGCAAAAGAGCTCTCCCATGGGGAATACAAAGAAAGCAGTGACCACAGAGCGTATGCCGAAGTGGATGAACTGAATTCCACACTGGTGCAGGCAGCTATGGATATCCGCAAGGCGGATAAAGCACGCAACGATCTGATCGCCAATGTATCACATGACCTGCGCACACCGTTAACGATGATTTCCGGATACGGGGAGATGATGATCGATCTGCCGGAAGAAAAGAATGATGAGAATCTGCAGGTGATCGTGGATGAATCACGGCGGCTGAATGCACTGGTCAATGATCTGCTGGATCTGTCCAAGATGGAAGAAAACCGAATCGAACTGCACTGCGAGCCGTTTGATATGAAAGACATGATCGAAGAGCAGATTCGCAAATACGATGTATACCGCCTGCAGGACGGTTTCTCCATTACGGCGGAAACCACGGAAGGCGGCATTGTCAATGCGGACCGCGGACGGATCGAACAGGTATTCAATAACTTCATGACCAATGCGATCCACTACAGCGGCGAAACGCGCCAGATCACCGTGCGCCAGAGTGTGCAGGATGGGAAGGTGCGTGTCAGCGTCGAAGATTGCGGGGAAGGCATTGCCAAAGAAGACCTGAACAAAGTCTGGGATCGGTATTATAAAGTGGATAAGACGCATGTGCGTCCGGTCAACGGAAGCGGAATCGGCTTATCGATCTGCCGAAGAATACTGGAAATGCATCATGCCCAGTATGGGGTAACTTCCGAAGTCGGCAAGGGATCCGTATTCTGGTTCGAATTACCGCTGGAAAAAGAACACGCATAAAAGTGAAAGACTGAGATAAGGACCAAACGCAAATTCTCCTGCGTCTGGTCTTTTTCTGTATCTTGCCACTAATGCCAGGATGCATGCCAGTGCAATGACTGCAGCAATGCCTTCTTTCAGCAGCAGTGCATATGCCGAAAGATATTTGACATCTCCCCAGCCCAGTTTCTGCGCGAGGGCAAAACAGGACAGCAGACAGCCATAGAGCACTGCCCAGCAGGGATCGGCTTCCTGCAGAAATATCGCAGAGAATAACGGCGGTAAATGGCAGAGATCCGGTATTTCGCCGCACTCAGCATCTTTGCATGCACATAGCGATACTGAGGGGACACAAAGCAGATACTGCATGGGCATTCCCCATGCCTTTGCCAAGAGAAGGATGCCTGCGGTAAAGCAGATGATGGAAGATACCGGCCAGTGTGCGTGGGGCACAAGGTCTCTGCAGCGGGGATAGCATAGACCGATATACATGTATAAGAATGTGTACAGAAGCAGGATGATCGTTTTCATACCTTCTTATACACAAAAAAAGCGGAATCACCGCGGATTCCACTGAAATTTTTCGATTTCGGGATGTTCTTTCTGACAATATGCCGCAAAGACGGGATCTGTTTTGCCGCACTGCAGGATGCATACCGTGCCGCTTTGACCGCCGCGTGCAGTACGGCCGATGCGGTGGATGAGATCATTGAGCTCAGAAGGCATATCATACAGCAGCACAAGCGCAGTGGTAGTGACATCGATGCCGCGGGAAAGCACATCGGTCGCCGCCAGCACACGGCATTTGCCGCTGCGGTAATCCTGCATCGTTTTCCTGCGTACAGCAGGATCCATCTCACTGTGCAGGGCAGCAGAGGAAATATGGTTTTTGTGCAGATTCTGCACGAGCTGGTCTGCCATTCTGCGTGTGTTGCAGAATACGATTGCGGCATCCTGCGACTGTTTCAGGATCTCTGCAACTGCCTGCAGTTTGTACTGCTTTTTTACGTGGACGATCTGGAAGCGGATATCCTGATGCAGAAGGACGCTGTGGGTGATATGGTGCATAACGGCATCGGGGAAGTACTGTTCAGCGAGGGTATCGAGCCGGGCATCTTCCGTCGCAGACAGGCAGATGGTGCGCACGGATGGTATCTGTGCGTATACCGCCTGCACATCGCTCAGAAAGCCCATGTCAGCCATGCGGTCTGCTTCATCCAGCACAACATCCTGCAGCGCTTTGGGACGGAAGGTGTGGCGGCGGATATGATCTAGCAGACGGGCTGGCGTAGCAATAACAATGTCAGCACCGTTATGAAACGAGCGGATCTGTGCATCGATCCCGACACCGCCTGTCAGTACCGCTGTCCGGATGCCTTCGGTATATTTCAGGCATTTGCGGCATACATCGGCCGTCTGCAGGGCCAGTTCACGCGTCGGTACAAGCACCAGCATGACCGGCAGATGTTTTTTGCCTTTCTGCACTTCCATGCGATCCAGCAAAGGCAAAAGATACGTCAGCGTCTTTCCGCTGCCGGCAGGGGATAGAATGCGCACGGAGGAAGCGCTGAGAAGATCCGGTATGCACTCCTGCTGCACTTCGCTCAGCGTTTCGATCTGCATTTCTGATAGTGCCTTCTTCAGGCTTTCTTTTTTCAGCAGTTCCAATGAAAAACTCATACCAAGGTTGTAGCAGAAAGCAAAGAAAAAGTACAGAAGCATTCGGCGTGCATCTGATCGAATCTATGTTAGAATAACGCACAAAGGAGTGAATAAAACGATGAGCACATTTGAATATACACCGAAGGGAGTTTGTTCCCGTAAGATGATCTTTGATATCGCAGAAGACGGCACGATCAATGATCTGCAGGTCATTGGCGGCTGCAATGGCAACCTGAAAGGCATCGGACAGCTGGTCAGAGGCAGAAAAGTCAGCGAAGTAGCAGGGCTGCTGGAAGGCATTACCTGCGGTCCGAAACCAACATCCTGTCCGGATCAGATTTCCAAAGCACTGCGTGCGTACCAAAACGCCTGAGAATCCTTATGAGAAAGCGCTCCGGCGTTTTTCTTTTTGAAGTTTCAATAGTATAATGTTTCTGTTTATCTGTTAAACAGATGAAGGAGGTAAAGAATGAAAAAGATTACTGCATTGTTTGCGGCTGCTGTATTGCTGTGCGGCTGTTCTGCGGCACCGTCGTCTGCTTCTGAGACACCCTCAGAAACACCGGTTCCTGTTGCAGAGGATGAATATGCGGCGGGCGATGTCATTCTAAAAATAAAAGAGACCGATATGAGCGGCTACAGATGGCTGGAAGATACAGACCCGGCATTTGTACAGGTGACGATGGAAGAGTCATTCCGTCTGTTTGAGGAGAAGGGAACAGCCCTGATCCTGTACAGCTATGATACCTGTCCCTGGTGCAACCGTGCGGTGCCGGTGCTGAATGCGGCACTCAAGGCAGCCGGCATGAAGGGCGTCTATGTGGATATCTATGAACAGGAAATCAAGGATATGGACAAAGATGTCCGGATGGCTGTAATCGATAAACTGTACAAAAATCTGGATGTTGTTCTGGACCATGAGACCAATCCGGAGACCGGAAAAGTAGAACCGGCCATGTATGTGCCGCTGGTCGTTGCAATCAAAGACGGTGAGATCCTGGATCATCATACATCTCTGGTGGAAAGCTTCGAAATGAAAGACGAAGATACACAGATGACAGATGAGCAGAATGCCGAACTGAAATCGTATTATGACCGGCTGATCAAAGAGGTACAGTAAGATGGTGCAGGTTAATGACAAATGGCCATCCGATGTACCGGAAGGGATCTGGCTGGAGTATATGCCGCACCAGTGGATCATTGTGATCAAAGATCCGGCATGGACGGTAGAAGAACTGCGCAAGGGAAGAAAAGCGCACATGATCCTTTCCTTTGTACAGAAGGGCATCGTTGATGCATTCCTGCTGGAGATCGAGGACTGCATGGAATGCAGTGATATTCCTTTCTGCATGAAAGATGCTTCTGAGGAAATGAAGCAGTCGATCCAGGAAGAAGGAGATGAGAAACTGCAGGTGCTTCTGACCGATGCGGATGACACGGTAAAGGCAGCACGCACATTTGATCTTCAGAAAGAACATGGTGTCTTATTGAAGAATGCACTGCGGAAACGGCTGGAAGAAGCGTATACGGCAGCGGATTTTGATGCGGCTTATGCAGAGATCCTGGAGAAGTATGAACCGTTTGAACTGGAACCGGATGCTCTGTTTACGGTGAGATTATGACCGTCTGGATCCTGATCGTACTCGTATTTGCGGCAGACCTTGCCAGCAAATACTGGATCGCAGGCACACCATCCCTGCACAATGTAACGGTGATTCCCGGATTCTTTCATATCACCTATGCGGAAAATACCGGTATGGCATGGTCGCTGCTGTCGGGGCAGACCGGCTTTCTGGCATTGCTTTCCGCTGCGGTGCTTGGAGGAATGCTGTGGTATCTGACCACGAAGCGTCCCGACCGGCTGACATCGATCGCACTGGCGCTGATGATCGGCGGGGCAGCGGGAAACCTGTATGACCGGCTTGTGCTTGGCTATGTGCGCGATTTCCTGGATTTCTATATTTTCGGATATGACTTTCCGATCTTCAATATTGCCGATTCCGCACTTTGCATCGGCGTGGGATTATTGCTGATTGGAACACTGCTGGAAGAAAAGGGGGAAAAGAAATGACAGAATGGATCACGGAAACAGGCGGTGCCCGTCTGGATAAATATCTGAGCGATGTCAGCGGTCTTTCCCGCTCACGTGTACAGCAGCTGGCAAAAGACGGCCTGATCACGGTCAACGGAAAGGCAGCCAAGGCATCACTGAAGTTGGAAGAAGGAGACCGTATTGAAGCAGAGATTCCGGAAGATGAACCGGTACGGTTTGAACCGGAGAATATTCCGCTGGATATCCTGTACGAAGATTCCGACATTATTGTGATCAATAAGCCAAAGGGGATGGTCGTTCATCCCGCTGTCGGCAATATGAGCGGAACACTGGTCAATGCGCTGCTGTATCACTGCAAGGATCTATCCGGCATCAACGGGGTGATACGCCCCGGCATCGTGTACCGGATCGACAAGGATACGACGGGCTGCATTGTTGCCTGCAAGAATGATGCGGCGCATACAGCAATCGCAAAGCAGTTGGAAAACAAGACATGCCATCGGGAATACCGCGCAATCGTCATGGGTAATATCGCACATGAGGAAGGCCTCATCGATGCACCGATCGGACGGGATCCCCGTGACCGGCAGAGAATGACGGTAACGGAGAACAACAGCCGGGAAGCACGCACGCGCTTTAAGGTGCTGGAGCGTTTCCGCGGTGCGACATATTGTGAATTCACGCTGGAAACAGGACGTACGCATCAGATCCGCGTGCATATGAAATACATCAACCATCCGGTGATGGGAGATGAAAAATACGGCAAGAAGTGCACATTGATGGATACGCAGGGACAGGTGCTGCATGCACATACACTGACGCTTGTGCATCCGCGCACCGGTGAAACGATGACGTTTGAAGCACCATTGCCGGCATATTTTGAAGAATTGCTGCAGATCCTGCGGAGTGCGCAATGAAGCAGAAACTGCCTGCCGGAACGGCGGTTCTTGTCATATGCATTGTCGTGTTCATTCTGCGGTGGTTTGTTCCGCTGGAGAATACGGCGGAAGGTGCGATCCTTTGCGGGGCGTATTATAAGCCGATGATCCTTGCCGGGGAGTGGTGGCGCATGCTGACGTGCGGGTTTGTACATGCGGACTTTATGCATCTTGCAGCGAATGGGTATTCACTGCTGATGCTCTCGCAGGCACTGTCGCAGGTGCTTGGCAGAAAGAAGTTCTATGTCATACTGATCGCATCGATCCTGGGCGGAAGTCTATGCGTGTTTGCGGTCAGCGGCAATATCATCGCCATGGGATTGTCCGGGGGACTGTATGGGCTGATGGCATGCTATACATGGCTTCTCATACGGGCCAGGGCATTCCGCAATCCGGCGGTACGGAAGCAGGTAATACCGATGTATGCGGTCAACCTGCTGATCAACTTTCTGCCGGGCGTATCCGCAGCCGGACATATCGGCGGCTTTGTGACAGGATTCATGCTGAGCGGGATACTGGCGGTGCCGCAGGAAGAGTCCAGGAAGCACTTTGTGATCTGCAGTGTGCTGCTTGTAATCGCGACCGGTTTCTTCTGTGTGCGCAATGCGTATATACCGAAGGAAACACGGTATCTGCTGAGTGATCTGCATGTGCTTGGACAGGAAAAGAAGATGGGAATGGATAACCATGCGTACCGGATCGCAGAGCGTCTGGATGACGTCTATGAAACGGACGGATGGATGGTGAATGCATTGAAGGAGTATTAAAATGGATCAACGTGAGAATGTACTGAGCTGGGATGAGTATTTTATGGGGCTGGCACATCTGTCCGCACTTCGTTCCAAGGACCCTAACACACAGGTCGGAGCCGCTATCGTCGATGAAAACCACCGCGTTGTGTCGGTCGGCTACAACGGCTTCCCGAAAGGATGCAGCGATGATGAATATCCGTGGAACCGCGAAGGCGGCGTCCTGGATACGAAGTATGCATATGTCGTGCATGCCGAACTCAATGCCATTCTGAATTCCAAATCGCCGGTAACAGGATGCACGCTGTATGTATCGCTGTTTCCGTGCAATGAATGCGCAAAGGCGATCATCCAGTCCGGAATCCGGCGCATCGTATACGAATCCGATAAATATGCCGATACCGAAACGACCGTCGCATCCAAGCGGATGCTGGTGTCTGCCGGTGTGGAATTATGCCGGATCGAAAACACGATCAAACTGACCGTGGAAAAGCATAAGAATGTTTACCGGTAAAGAAAAAAGGCAGGTTATCTGCCTTTGATCTTTGCCGTATTGCGGAAGTGCAGCTTGGCGGCTTCTTTGAGGCGGGCTTCACCATAGCGTTCAAGGAACTCTTTTCCGGACGCATCCGCTGCTGCACCGGCTCCTTTGGCAAAATGCATGCCGAAGCGTTTTTCCATGTCATCCATGGCACACAAAAACGCATAGCGGGCAATGACGGAAGCGGCTGCGACAGCAGGCCAGCGGCTTTCTGCTTTTGTTTCAAAATGCATCGGACGGACGATGTGCTTCTGCCCGGATAAATAGCGCCAATAGGAAGCAGGCGGTGCAAACTGGTCAATGACACGCGTCTTGGGCAGTCCGTATTTCTCCTGCAGGTGCACATAGGCCTGATTATGCAGGACGGCTTTCATGGCATTCAGGTTCATGGAATCATGGACCTGGTTGTATTTTTCCGGACTGACGATGAGCAGGCTGTGCGGCAGTTTTTCCAGCAATTGCGGAGCGATCTTCCGAATCGCTTCATCGGTCATGGCCTTGGAGTCCGTGACGCCAAGCGAAGAAACTAACGGTGCGCTTTTTTCATCCACGATGCAGGCACAGACGCACACCGGTCCGAAATAGTCACCGGTGCCGACTTCATCACTGCCTGCCTGCGGCAGAACGGTATTATCCGCTGCTTTCTCTGAAACAGGGGCAGGTTGCTTCTGGAATGGCGAAGCATAGATCTCTGCATCTTTGCCCTGAAAAACCGTCTTGCCGGAACGATAGCGCGTAATGACGCAGTTCTCCACCCGCAGCTGCCATTCGGCATACTGGGGTGCCGGGGAAGCGTCATCGATAAATGTCTGATACAGCCGGGAGGCATCTTCCGGCGTTAATACTAATGTGATCGTACTCATAGGGGTATTGTATCACCAACACGATTACGGAGATATGAAGGTATGATAGAAATAACGGAACAGTTATATACACCGATCAATATCGGCATGGCAGCACTGATTCTCATTCTGGCATTTCTTGGCTATAAGAAGGGATTTCTTCTGCAGGTCATCAGTTTTGCCGGGACGATCATGTCCGGATGGGGATCCTATGTGATCAGTCCGCTTCTGGCAAAGTATATACAGCTCTTCCCGAAAGACATGAACCCGATGGAGGATACCATTCTTTCGGAAGCTGCGTACCGGTATATCAACCAGGCGGCCTGGTTTTTCCTGCTGTTTCTGTTGTTCCGGGTCGTGTTCTTTTTCCTGGGACTGTTTGCCAAAACACTGCAGAAAGTACCGGTGATCAAGGAAATCTCCAAGGTCATCGGAGCGGCGGTCGGTGCAGTGGAAGCACTGATCTGGCTGTTCCTGTTGACCATTGCGCTGAATACACCGTTTTTTACAAACGGACATGCGGCGGTGGAAGGCACTGCGCTTCGTTATGTGCGGGATACGGCCAATTATGTGCTGAATGAATATGCGGCGGATTATATTGACGCCGATGCATTCGGACAGCTGTTCCAGGATGCGAGAGGACTCAGTGAGAGCCAGCGTCAGAAGATCGAACAGTGGATGATCACGCATGGGTATCTTGAGGAAGGGGAATAAGCATGAACAGTCTTGAGAAAAGTCTGGAACTGGATGTGATCCTGGAAGAGATGCTGCGGCACTGTGCGTTTTCCCTTGGCAAGAAACGGCTGCGGGAAACACCGGTCAGCTATGACAGGCTCATCATACGCCAGCGCAATGAAAGGCTGAAGGAAGCACTGGCCTGTACCATTCATTACGGACCAATGCCGTTCTATGGTGTCCGGGATATCCAGGAAGCCCTGCAGAAAGCAGAAAAAGGCGGTGTACTGAGCGGGAATGAATTATTAAATATCGTGCAGTTTATCGGCGGTGTGCGGGGCATGCTGGCGTATGAAAAAGGATGCACGGATATTGCCCATCCGCAGTTAAAAGACCTCTGCTCCACACTGACGGTGCACCAGAAAACAGAAACGTTCATCCGCGGCTGTATCAATGAGTATGGCGAAGTCATGGATAGTGCTTCAGCGGAACTGCGCGGCATCCGGGCAGCACTGCGCAAGGCAGATGCGGACATTGCCAATGCAGTCAGGAATTTCCTGTCCTCCCATCCGGGCAGTGTGGTGGATTCCATTGTGACGGAGCGCTCCGGAAGAGCGGTCATCCTGGTCAAGGCAAGTGAAAAGAATTCCTTCGGCGGACTGGTCTATGGAGATAGTGCATCCGGGCAGGCAAGCTATGTGGAACCGGCTTCTTTGATGAATGCCAATAACCGCAAGCAGGAGCTGATCTCACGGGAAGAAGAAGAAATACAGCGCATCCTCAGAGCATGCAGCGAAGAAGTGGGCAAAGTAAGTGCAGAAGAGCAGGCAAATCTTGAAACGGCTGCTCTGCTGGACAGTATCTTTGCACGGGCTGAATGGGGAAAGGAAAACGATGCGGCGGCAGCACAGCTGACAGAAGAAAAGAAGATCGTTCTGACAAAGGCGCGCCATCCGCTCATTCCGCCGTCCCGTGCCGTGTATAATTCCTACCGGCTGGAAGAACCCAAACGGGTATTGCTGATCACCGGACCCAACACCGGCGGTAAGACCGTATCGATGAAGATCATCGGCCTTTTCGTCCTGATGACATATGCCGGCATGCCGGTGCCGTGTGAAGAAGCGGTCATTCCGTTTGTGGACCGTGTGTTTGCGGACATCGGTGATGACCAGAGCGTCGTCAGTTCCCTGTCCAATTTCTCGGCTCATATCCGCAAGCAGGCGGAGATCGTGCGGGAGGCTACATCCGAGTCTCTGGTACTGCTGGATGAAGCAGGCAGCGGCACCGATCCGCGGGAAGGAGAAAGCCTTGCCATTGCCATTCTGAATGATCTGCGCGAAAAGAAATGCCTGACCGTTGCGACGACCCACTATGGCCGCCTGAAGACATACGGCAAGCGCCACGAAGACATTCTTCTCGCCAGTGTGCAGTTTGATATGAAGCTGCTGGCGCCGACATACAAATATGTGGAAGGCATGACCGGACAGTCCAATGCCCTGGAAGTGGCAGAGCGCTATGGCCTGCCGAAGGGAATCATCAAATATGCACGGTTCCTGAAGAACCAGTCGCGCAGTGAAGAAGAAAAACTGATCGAAGAACTGGATGCCGAACTGGCTGCCGTGCATAAGGAAAAAGAGCAGCTGGAAGCACTGCGCAAAGAAAACGAAGTGCTCAACAAGAAGCTGAAAGAGGAAGAAGCACGCAGTATGCAGCAGCGTGACAAACTGCGCCAGAAGGCGGAAGAAGAAGCCGAAGCATATATTGAAGAAGTACATGCTGAAGCAGACCGCATCCTGAAGGAAATGCGTGAGAAGCAGGAAAATGCACGCTATCACGAAGTCCTCGATACCCGCGCACAGCTGGAAACAGTCGTAGAAAAGAAAAACGAAGAGACACCTGCTGTCTATACGGGAGAGTACAAGGTCGGCGATGCGGTGGAACTGCGGAATTCGGACCAGGTGTGCGAAGTGATCTCCATCGGCCGCAAGGATATGACGATCCTGATGAACGGACGGGAGATCCGGGTGCGCAAAGACCAGATCCGTCCCAGCCGCCATGTCATTGCAAAGAAAAAGGCAAAGAAGGAATATGTGCCGACATTTTCGGGACCGCAGTTCCGCTCTGTCTCCGCGCAGTGCAATCTCATCGGCATGCGCGTGGATGAAGCAAGAGAAGAGCTGGAAAGCTATCTGGACCAGGTCAAACTGACGGGATTAAAGACATGCCGGATCATTCATGGGGATGGCAGCGGAGCATTGCGCACGATGGTCCATGCCCGTCTTAAAAACGACAAGGCAGTCAAGGAATACCGTCTTGGCATGCCCTCGGAAGGCGGCACCGGTGCGACCGTTGTCACGATGAAGTAGGAGGCATATGGATCCGAATTATATTAAGGCAAAATTGATCAATCTTCCCCATGAGCCGGGAAGCTATCAGATGAAAGATAAAAACGGCGAGATCATCTATGTCGGAAAAGCCAAGGATCTGCACAGCCGGGTGAACCAGTATTTTACCGGTGCACATGATTTCAAGACGACCAAGATGGTCTCCAACATTGAAGATTTTGATTTCATCGTAACCAAGAGTGAAAAGGAAGCACTGGTGCTGGAAATCAACCTGATCAAGAAGTACCGGCCGAAATACAACATTCAGTTTATCGATGATTCCAGCTATCCGTACATCAAGCTGACACGGGAAAAATACCCGCGTCTGATGATTGCACGGGATACGAAGAAAGATAAAAAAGCACGGTACTTCGGACCGTTTCCGGATGCCGGTGCCGCAAGGATGACGGCGAAGGTGCTGCAGAGCGTCTATCCGTTCCGCCGCTGCAATACGATGCATGACCGGGTGTGCCTGTATTATCACATGGGGCAGTGTCTTGGACCGTGTGAGAAAGACATCGATCCGAAGCGGTATGAAGAAATGACCGATAAGGTCACGCGCTTCATGAACGGGGATACGGCAGAGATCGAAGCACAGCTGGAAGAGAAGATGCTTGCGGCCAGTGAGGCCATGAAATTCGAAGAGGCAGGGGAATACCGGGATATGCTCCAGTCGATCCGCTCTGTGATCGATAAGCAGAATATTGAGAAAGACAACCGCGGTTCACGGGATGTCTTCGCCTGGTATGCCGATAAAGGCTATCTTGCCATTACCGGCTTTCTGGTGCGCAACGGCGTACTGCTGAATAAGGAATTCCGTCTGAAGCCGCTGTATGGCGATGCGGCGGAAGAATTCACATCGTTTCTGCTGCAGTATTATGGCGATCATCCTTCCGCAAGAGAACTGGTCCTGCCCAGAGAGCTGGATATCACAGCACTGGAAGAAGTACTGGATATGCCGCTGTTTCAGCCGCAGAAGGGCTACCGCATGAAGCTCGTTGAAATGTGCGTAGAGAATGCCAGAAAACAGCTGGAACTGAAATTCAATGTCATGGAGACCCAGGAAGGCAAGAAAGACGAAGCAGTTGCACAGCTTGGAACATTGGCAGGACGGCCGATGAACCGGGTGGAACTGTTCGATAACTCACATACATCCGGCCAGTTCACGGTCGCCGCCTGCGTGGTATACGAAGACGGACAGCCATCCCGCAAGGATTACCGGCTGTATCGCCTGCATACAGCCAATGATGATACGGCATCGATGAAGGAAGTGGTCTATCGGCGTTATTTCCGGCTTGTCAAAGAGAACGGGCGTCTGCCGGACGGGATCCTGGTGGACGGCGGCTGGATCCAGATCGAAGCTGCAAAGGAGATACTGGATTCGCTGGAACTGTCCGATACGGTCAAGATCATGGGTCTGGTCAAAGATGATCACCACAATACCAGAGCATTGATGGATACGGACGGCAATATCCTGGATATTGATAAAGACTCGGCATTGTTCTTCTTGCTGACACGGATGCAGGATGAAGTGCACCGGGCAGCGATCACGTATCACCGCAAACTGCGTTCCAAGGCACAGACCAAGTCCGTGCTGGATGATGTGGAAGGCATCGGTCCGAAGCGGAAGAAGCAATTGCTGCGCTCATTTGGCTCACTGGCGAAGCTGCGTGCTGCCACGGTCGATGAGATCGCAGATGTCGTCCCGCGTGCGGCGGCGGAAAATGTATATCGTGTCCTGCATGCGGAAGAGGAATCTTCGGAAGAATAGCGGCTGCTGCGGCAGCCGTTTTCATATCCTCATGCATTCTCTTTTCTTTTTTGAAAGAACCTGTTTATAATAAGCGTTGCTGTTCTGGGAGAAGATGTGTATGAAAGATAGAAGCAATGCACTGGATATCGTCAATGGTCCGCTGGTAAAGAATCTGTTTACCTTTGCCGTGCCGCTCATGTTTTCGCAATTGCTGCAGATATTGTTCAATGCGGCGGATACGATCGTTGTCGGAAAGTTTGCCGGTGAAAGTGCACTGGCTGCAGTCGGTGCGACCGGATCGCTGGTGTTTCTGTTAACATCTATGTTCAACGGTCTTTCCACTGGTTCAAATGTCATCATTGCAAGATGCCTGGGCAGCGGGGATGAAAAGCGGATCGAAGAAGCGGTGCATACATCGATCGTCATGGCACTGATCAGCGGCGTCTTTCTGACCGTGTTCGGCATTGTGCTGGCACCGGTGTTATTGCGCATTATGAATACGCCGGAAGCGTTTATTCATCTCAGTGTGCGGTATATGCGGATCTATTTCAGCGGTGTGATCTTCCTGTTGGTATATAACTTTGCTTCGGCGGTACTGCGTTCCAAAGGGGATACAAAACGGCCGCTGTATTATCTGTTCTTCTCGGGTGTGATCAATGTGCTGCTGAATCTGTTTTCCGTCGTTGTGCTGCATATGGGCGTAGCCGGTGTGGCAATTGCAACGGTCGTTTCGGAAGCTGTTTCTGCCGTTCTGGTATGCCATGCACTGATCACAGCGGAAGATGCAACGCATCTGGATGTGCATAAGCTGCGGGCAAACAAGGATGTGGTTCTTGAGATCCTGCAGATCGGTATTCCTGCCGGACTGTCCGGTGTTGTGTTTGCACTGTCCAATGTTGTCATCCAGTCCAGCATCAATTCGTTTAACAGCACCTCGATCGTTGCCGGCAATTCCGCCGGTGCAAATATTGAAAACTTTGTTTATATCGGCATGTTTGCATTCTCCCAGGCGACGATCACTTTCACAAGCCAGTGCATCGGGGCAGGGCGCAAAGACCGCATCCGTCCCATTATGCGCATGACGATGCTGCTGACGTGTGTGTCGGCCGGGCTGGTGAGCTGTCTGCTGACATTCTTCGGACCGTCTTTGCTGCGGCTTTATACCGATGAGCAGGCGGTCATTGATGTCGGCATGATCCGGACCAGCTGGGTCGCAAGACTGCTGGTATTAAACGGCATCATGGATATCTTCATCAATTCCATGCGCGGCATGGGGTATTCCGGTGCACCGACGGCAGTGATGCTGGCAGGCATCTGCGGTGTGCGTCTGGCATGGATCTGGCTGGTGTTCCCGCATATCGGAACGCTGGATTCCATCTATATGTGCTATCCGATCAGCTGGATCGTGACCTCTGTAGTGGAATATATTCTCTATCTGCGCATCTATGGAAAAGTATGCGGCAATCTCAAAGAAGCCGCTGCCTGAACGAAAAAAAGCACAGGACGAAGATCCTATCCAGGTCTTCGTCCTGTGCTTTTTACTGTCAGATTCCGATTTCCTTCCGTACGCTGCTGATGAAGTTGCGTTTGGAAACACGTGCTGCGATGACATCGGAAGTTGCTTTGGTGAATTCACCGATGCCGTTTTCTTCACGTTTATCGTAGAGGGCTTTTGCGGCCATGAGAAGGCCAAGTGCCGCAACGGCCGGTTTGACGATCGACATGATCTGATTGAGCTGTCCTGCGACCGCCTGTGCCTTGATGGAGGCAAGATTGACATTCTTCTGAACGTTATCCAGAAGCGGCTTATACGCAGAAACCACTTTGCCAAGCTTCAGTACTTTGGAAAGCGTTGTACATAATGTGATCAGCAGGATCACGATCGATGCATACAGGATCCAGTAATTATACGGTGTCAAATCCAGTCTCATAATGATTACCTCAAGTAAATGATACAACGAAATATGTGCTTTCAAAAGAGTCATTTTCATATCGGACAGATTGCGTAAGCGCTTACACCGTGCTATAATGGAAACGCAAATATAAAAAACGGTTTCCGAGGTGGTATATGGAACTGTATGAACAGATACTGAATACGGCAATTGAACTGTTCCGGGAACAGGGACTGAAGTTTACCGTGCAGGACATTGCCGAACGCATGCATATTGCGAAAAAGACAATTTATCATATATATCCTTCAAAAGAGTCACTGCTAAAAGAACTTGTCCGCTATGGATTCGATCAGATCCAGAAAGGAAAGCAGAAGATCCTGGAACAGGATATGGACCTGACGGAGAAACTGCGCAGCGTCATGATCGCAATGCCGGATTCGTACCAGATCCTTGATTTTCGCAGACTGCGGGATCTGGATAAATATCCAGAAGTGGCAGAAGAAGTGCGCAGACGGCTGAAAAGTGACTGGGATCCGATCGTGGAACTGATCGAAGAAGGAAAACGGCAGGGAAGACTGCGGGATATCAGCATCCCGGTGCTCCGCATGATGGTGACATCTACGATCGAAGGCTTCCTGTCGTCGGATATGCTGGAAGAGGAAGATATTCTGTACCGGAATGCACTGGACAGAATGATGGATATCATAATGAAAGGAATGGAAGTATGAGACGCATTAACAATGACTGGGAATTTGTGCCGGAATGGAGCGATGACTTCCTGCATCGCAGTGTTCATGGCGAAACTGTGCGTATCCCGCACACGGTGAAAGAACTGCCGCTGCACAGCATCGATCCGATGGATTATCAGATGGTATGCGGCTATGCAAAGGACATTGAACTGAGCCAGGAAGAAGCAGAAAAAAGAGTATTCGTACAGTTTGATGCCGCAGCGCATATTGCTGAAGTGTACTGCAATGGGAAACTGGCTGGCGAACACCGCAATGGGTATACCGCATTTCGCTGCGATGTGAGTGAGCTGGTTCATGAAGGAACAAATACGATCGCCGTACGCCTGGATACGACCGAGAATCCATCCATTCCGCCGTTTGGCAATGTCGTGGATTATCTGACCTATGGCGGCATATACCGGGATGTATGGCTGGATATCCGTGAGGACACGTATATTGACGATGTCTTTGCGGAAACACCGGATACGGAGACGGTCATTGCCCATGTATGGACAAAGGGCGATATGTCGGGAAAACAATTGCGCTTTACGGTCTTGGATGAAGAAGACACCGCTGCACAGGCATTGTTTGCACCGAACCAGGGCACCTATGTGATCAAGGCACCGGGCGTAAAGCCATGGAATGTGCTGGATGGACATGTATATACACTGCGCACGGAAATCGTGGCAGAAGACAGATGCATCGACTGCAGAGAAGTGACATTCGGCTTCCGGACGATCCGTGTCGATGATAATCGTATGTATATCAATGATCAGCCGGTATTCCTGCGCGGTCTGAACCGTCATCAGTCCTATCCGTATGCCGGCTATGCCGTACCGGACCGTCTGCAGAGAGAAGATGCACGCATCCTGCAGGAAGAACTGGGCGTCAATGCCGTGCGGACATCCCACTATCCGCAGTCGCATGCATTCCTGGATGAATGCGACAGAAGAGGTCTTCTGGTCTTTACCGAGATCCCCGGATGGCAGCATCTGGGCGATGATGCATGGAAAAAGCAGGCGATGGAAAATACACGGGAGATGATCCTGCAGTACCGCAATCACCCGTCCATCGTGATCTGGGGCGTGCGCATCAATGAATCGGTAGATGATGATGCATTGTACAAGGCAACCAATCTGATCGCTCATACACTGGATGCGACGCGTCCGACCAGCGGTGTGCGCTACTTTGAAAAGAGCAGTCTTCTGGAAGATATCTATGGATACAACGATTTCTCGCATACCGGAGACAATGCCGGATGCATGGCCAAGAAGTCCGTTACCCCGGATATGAAAAAGCCGCTGCTGATCACCGAAGCCAATGGACATATGTATCCGACCAAGTCCTTTGATCCGTGGTTCAAGCGGCAGGAACATGCACTGCGTCATGGACGCGTACTGAATGCGGCCATGGCAGACGGTGAGCATATGGGCTGCTTCCAGTGGTGCATGTTTGACTATGCGACGCATAAAGACTTTGGATCGGGAGACCGCATCTGCTATCACGGTGTCATGGACAGCTTCCGCAATCCGAAGCTGGCAGCGGCATTGTACGCATCCCAGTCGGATGAAAAGCCGGTGCTTGCCATCGGCAGTCCGATGGATATCGGTGACTATGCCGGCGGCAACCTTGGGGATGTGTATGCATTTACCAATGCGGATGAAGTGCGACTCTATAAGAACGACCAGTTCGTCAAGAGCTTCTCAGCAAGTGAATTCACTGCTCTGCCGCATGGACCGGTAAAAATCGATGATACGATCGGCTGCCTGATCAAAGAAAACGAAGGCTATGAGGGAAAGAAAGAAGAACTGGTGCGCGAAGCACTGCTTGCGGCCGGCAAATACGGCATGCCCAATCTGCCGCTGAAGTATAAGGCAATGCTTGCCTGGTGCATGGCACGCTATGGCATGAAGTATGAAGAAGGTGTTGAACTGTATGGCAAATACGTCGGCTCCTGGGGCGGCAATACCGTCCGCTGGCGCTTTGATGCCTGCAGAGACGGAAAGTGTGTGGCATCCGTTACCAAGTCCGCCAGTGCCAGACTGCATCTGGAAGCCATCCCATCCCATACCGATCTTACGGAAGGAGATACATGGGATATGGCAGCTGTGCGCATCATGATCAAGGATGAATACGGCAACCCGGCACCATATGCCCAGCTGCCTGTCCGTGTGGAAGTAAGCGGACCGCTTGGCATTATCGGTCCTTCCATCGTGACAGCAGAAGGCGGCATGTGCGGTACATATGTCAAAACACTGGGTAAAGAAGCAGAAGAAGCTTCCGTCACACTCAAAGCAGAAGGACTTGCACCGGTAACGATCCGGATGACAATCAGAAAACAGGGGGATAACAGATGAAATTTACAGGAAAACAGACCGCTGCCTATGGCCTTGGCGCCATCGGCAAAGACATGGTCTATGCACTGAGTGCTTCGTATGTCATGTATTACTATCAGGATATTCTCGGACTTCCTTCGACATTTGTCGGCTTTATCCTGATGATCGCACGTATCTTTGACGCAGCCAATGACCCGTTCATGGGTGTGCTGGTTGCCAAGACGAATTCAAAATGGGGACGCTTCCGTCCCTGGCTGTTCTCCGGAACCGTGCTGAATGCATTTGTACTGTATGCACTGTTCAAGGCACCCAATCTCTCCGGAACCGGACTAATGGTCTATTTCTCTGTCGTCTATATCCTGTGGGGCGTGACCTATACGATGATGGATATACCGTACTGGTCCATGATCCCGGCTGTTACCGATAATGCGAAAGACCGGGAAAGCCTTTCTGTCGTCGGCCGTACATGCGCCGGCGTCGGCAATGCCATCATTACCATTGGTACAGTCATGGCAGTAAACATGCTCGGTGCAGGAAATGAAAGAGCCGGTTTCGGACGCGTTGCTCTGATCGTTGCCGTGCTCTTTGTGATCGCAGAAACAGTATGCTGCGTGCTGATTCCGGAAAAACGGGCACAGGGAAAGATGGAAACGACATCTGTGAAGGAAATGTTCCGTTCCCTGTTCGCCAATGATCAGGCAATGGTCACCGTCATTACGATCATTCTGATCAACTGTGCACTGTATATTACATCCAACTTCATCATCTACTTCTTCAAATATGACTTCGGCGGCGGTGCCGCATGGCAAGGCAGCTATACACTGTTCTCATCGGTCGGCGGCGGATCGCAGATCCTCGGCATGATGCTGGTATATCCGCTTCTGCGCAAACGCTTCTCCAATGAACAGATCTTCAAGTTCTGTCTGCTTGCGGCAATAACGGGCTATGGTCTTCTGCTGGCACTGTGTCTGCTGGGCTTTGCACATAATCTGTTCATCCTGCTGATTCCGGGTCTGCTGGTGTTTATGGCAAACGGTATCCTGACGGTATTGACGACCGTATTCCTGTCTGCTTCGGTCGATTATGGTGAACTCAAGACCGGTCACAGAGAAGAAAGCGTGATCTTCTCGATGCAGACATTTGTCGTCAAGGCAGCGTCCGGCTTTGCGGTATTCCTTACCGGTATCGGACTGGATCTGATCGGTATTACCGGCAATACAGATGCCGGTGCAGCAACCGTGACATATGGTCCGGAAACACTGCTCGGACTGCGTCTTTTGATGACGGTCATTCCGATCTGCGGACTGTTTGCGGCACTGATCGTGTTCTCGAAGAAATTCCTTTTGACGGACAAACGCTCGGAAGAAATCGCAGAAGAACTGCTGGAAAGAAGAAACAATGGCTAAGCCGGTATTGTACTGGAGTGCCCGCTATGAACGCGATGGCAAAGAAGTCACCCGTGAAGGACGCGAAGAACTTGGCACCATCAATCATATTGCCGTGCCGGTCAACGGTACGATCCTGTCCATCACGGGACATATCGATCTGTCGGTATCTGCGGATGAACTGGTGTTTGTCAATGGCTTTCAGACCTGGACGCACTGTCCGGAGTATTCCGCAAAAGACGGCCGTATCCGCGGTCTGATCGGTACGCCGCGTGCCGGCATCCGCCAGTTCCGTCTGGACCGCTATGGTGATTATCATTTCACGGATTATTTCTACCGCCGGGGCGTGCTGCATGGGGAATCCTGGTGCACATTCCGCAAAGGCAGTGCATGCCGTATGTTTGCTTCACTGGATGAAGCACCCGGCTATACACTGATTCGGTTTGAATATAAGAAACAGGCACTCTTCCTGCAGCGTGACTGCGCAGGCATTGTATATAACGGAGAGTATCCTGCCTTTGATCTGTATGTGGCAGAAGGAAGGGAAGAAGAACTGTATGACGGCTGGTTTAAAGCCATGGGTGTACAGCCGCTGACCGGCAATAAGATCGCCGGGTATTCTTCCTGGTACAACCGGTATCAGAATATCGATGAAGCCGCGATCGTACAGGACCTGAACGGATGCGACCGGATCCTGCAGCCGGGTGATCTGTTCCAGATCGATGACGGCTGGGAACCGTTCGTAGGTGACTGGCTGGAGGCAGATCCCGTCAAATTCCCGCATGGCATGAAAGAGGCAGCGGACCGCATTCATGCGAAAGGATACAAGGCCGGCATCTGGCTGGCACCGTTTGTGGCAGAGATGAATTCCTCCCTGTACAAGAACCATCCTGACTGGTTCTTCCTGCATGATGGAAAACCATGGTGCAATGGCTCGAACTGGAGTACATTCTATTCTCTTGATATCGACAATCCGGAAGTGATCGCCTATCTGGAAAAGGTATTCGACCGCATCTTCCATGAATGGGGATATGATCTGGTCAAACTGGATTTCCTGTATGGTGCTGCACCATTCGGTACAGAGAACGAGACACGGGCTGCCCGCATGATCCGCGCCAACAAACTGCTGCGCAAATGGGCAGAAGGCAGAAGCATCCTTGGATGCGGTGTGCCTGTGGTGACGTGCTTCGGCATGTTTGAATACTGCCGGATCAGCTGCGATGTCACGCTGGACTGGAATGACAAGCCATATATGCGCATCATTCACCGCGAACGTCCAAGTACGAAGAATGCGATGAACAACATCGTAACAAGACGCTTCCTGAATCAGCGTGCGTATCTGAATGATCCGGATGTATTCTTCCTGCGGGAAGAAAACTGTACGCTTACAGAAGCGCAGAAACATGATCTGGCGGTGCTGGATGCACTGTTGGGAGGTGTCTTCCTGACCAGTGATGATCCATCTTCCTATACTGAAGAGATGGTGCACAAGTATAAGAAGTACCGGAAACTGACAGAAGCAGATGTACAGCAGGTATATACCGATGACCATGCTGTATATGTTACATATGTGCTGGATGGACAGAAGACGACCGTAACACTGTTTGACGGTCTGTATGGCCATCGCAAAGGCAATCGGTAAACAATGAAGCGGTATGCGGAATTCATCTGCATATCGCTTTTTTGCGTTATACTGGCATTACAGGAGCATCATTATGAAACCAGTGAAAAAGAAGTATATTCCATCCTCTCTTCCGTTTCGCAATATGGGGTATGAGGCATTGCTGAAAGGGGACCACAGCCGTCTTCTTTCCCAGCGCATCCGCCAGGTGATCGCCGAAGAAGCTCCGGTCAGCGACCGTCTTCTGCGCCGTCGCGTACTGAATTCCCTTGGCATATACCGCTCTGGATCCGCGGTAACAATGGTCATGGATGCGGTCATGGAAAGCATGGATTTCTTTGACAGCGAAGAAGGAACCGACCGCTTCTTCTGGAAAGACGCCAAACAGCGCACCAGCTATGCGCAGTACCGCGTCAGTGCACCGGATGATGAGGAAAAGCGGGACATCCTGGATATCTCCTGCATGGAGATCGCCAATGCGGCTGCCGCTGTATTACAGCAGGGGAAGATGCGCGAAGAAGAACTGCTCAGGGAAACAGCATTGTGTCTTGGCTATACGCGCATTGGCAGCAATGTGCGCAGGAAAGTGACGCAGGCGATTCAAAGCGGCATCGCTTCCGGGAAGTTTTCCGTTAAGAACGGATCATACATGCTATAATGATAAAAAGCGCGTTAGTACGCAAGAAGGAGAAGAAAATGAATAATTTACTGAGTCTTTTGCTGGGCTCTCTGACCCAGCAGTCTTCTGTCAATGCGGCAAGCAAAAAGAGCGGTCTGAGCACCAAGACGATCCTGACGATCATCTCCTATGCACTGCCGCTGATCCTGAAGGCTTTGAACAAGAATGCCTCCAATACAAGCGGAGCACAGTCTCTTCTGACCGCACTGCTGCAGCATACTTCCAAGCGTTCCATTCCGGAACAGATCGAGAACGCTGACGTGGAAGACGGTGCGAAGATCATGCGCCACATTCTGGGCAATGACCAGGATGCTGCGATTGCTGACATTGCCAGAGGAACCAACACAAGCACTGCCGATGTATCTTCTGTTCTGAATGTACTGGCACCGACACTGCTGAACAGTCTGTCCCTGGCAACACAGACAGCCAATACCGTACAGGTCAATTCCAGCAAGGGATTCGATCTCTCCGATGGACTGGATGCAAATGACATCGCTGCACTGCTCGGCGGCGGCAATACACTGTCCTCTCTTGCCGGCATGTTTGCTCCAAAGGCAGACCAGGCCAGCACAGATGCAGGCTCTCAGCTGCTGACATCGCTGCTGTCCTTAATGAAATAAGGAATCACAGGGGAAGAATTCTTTTGGAATTCTTCCTCTTTTTTCACGCAGAAGAAGGAGAAGGATATGTATACCAGAGAACAGATGAAGCAGTATCTTCAAAACAGGCTCGAAAAAGGCTGGACAATGCAGGAAACCGATGCGGATCATGTATGCATCGTGACGCCGTATGCTGCTGCGGAAGTCATCTTTCATCCTCTGGATATCGTGGAAATGCAGATCACAAACAGTGCGGATCAGGAAAACTGCTTCTATCTGCACTTCCAGCTGGATGAGGAAGCTCATGCGGTCGAATTGATGGATGAGATGCTTCGTACATTGAAGCAGATGCAGAACAGGCAGGTATTCCGGGTTCTTCTGACATGCACATCTGCCCTGACCACAAGCTATTTCGCCGCTGAACTGAACAGGGCAGCCTCCGATCTGAAGCTGAAGTATCATTTTGATGCAGTACCGCTGCCGGAGATCTATGAAAAGGGCTTTGACTATGATGCCATACTCATCGCTCCCCAGGCAGGCTATGCCTATGACCGCATACACAGTGTTTTTCTGTCCCGGATCGTATTGAAGATCCCTGCATCGGTGTATGGACAATACAGCACCGGCGGTATCTTTGAACTGCTGATGGAAGCCATCAGTAAGAAAAAGGATATCGGACCGGAAGCACTGCCGAATGTACTGCGTTCAGTATTTGATAATCCATACCGGATCCTGTCAGTATGTCTGATCAATCACCAGAATGAATACCGGATCGGATATCGGATCTATGATCATGGAAAAAAGACACTGGATAAGGAAGTCATCAAGCCATCCGTATCGCTGCAGGATATCGATGATCTGATCGGCTATGTGCTGGTGCGCCATAAGAAGATCGATGCAATCGGTCTGGCTGTGCCGGGAATTGCCCACCGCGGTGTCCTGTTTCACAAGTATGACTGGAGTGTGGAATCACAGAACATCGGCAACCGTCTGTCGGATAAATACGGTCTGCCGGTCATCCTGAGCAATGATGTCAATGCGGTGGCGATGGGATATTTCGCCGTGCATGAAAAGTGTGAGAACATGGTCTTTCACTTTCAGCCGCGCGGTTTTTTGCAGCCAGGTGCCGGGATCATTCTGAATTCCCATCTGCACCGCGGCTATAAATCCGCAGCCGGAGAAGTCGGAGATCTGATCGAAGCGGTCGTTGAAAACGGGAAACAGAAGACACAGACGCCGGAAGGGATTCTTGAAATCGTCGGCAAGGCAATGCTTTCCTACATATCCATCCTTGCCCCGGAGAAGATCGTCTACTACTGCGATCTGCTTCCAGATCCGGAGGTATTGCGTACATGGCTCAGACAGTATGTAACAGAAGATTACATTCCCAGTATCATACATGTCACACACATCAAGGAATACATGGTGCCCGGTGCCATGATCCATGCACTGGAAGTACTTGGAAAAGATCCTGAGGCATATATACGCGAACACGAAGAACAAACGAATTAAGGAGTATCAGACATGAAGAAGAATCCAGACAAGTTCCCGCAGGGATTTTTATGGGGCGGTGCACTGGCCGCAAACCAGATGGAAGGCGCATGGAAAGAAGACGGCAAGGGATGGTGCCTGGCGGATATCAACCGTGCACAGTATGATCTGCCGCCGGAAGAGCGCTACAACATGGAGATCGATACAGCATATGTGAAACGGGCAATGGAAGAGGATGATCTTCTCTATCCCAAGCGCAGAGGCATTGACTTCTACCATACATACGAAGAAGATGTGAAGCTGCTGGCAGGAACCGGCATGAATTCACTGCGCACTTCGATCAACTGGGCACGCATCTTCCCGCATGGAGATGATGCGGAACCAAATGAAGAAGGCTTGAAATTCTATGACAGACTGATCGACTGCATTATCGCAAACGGCATGGAACCAATGATCACCATCAGCCACTATGAGATGCCGCTGGAACTGACACTGCGGTATTCGGGATGGTATTCCAGAGAACTGGTCGATCTGTTTGTCCGCTATTGCGAAGTGCTGTTTGAGCGCTACAAGGGAAAGGTGCACAAGTGGATCATTGTCAACCAGATCAACCTGATCGTCCATGAATCGTTCAACCACCTCGGCATCGCTGCCGACAAGGTAGATAATCTGCTCGAAGCGAAATACCAGGGTGTACACAATGAGATGGTTGCGTGTGCCATTGCCACAAAGAAAGCACATCAGATCGATCTGGATAATGAGATCGGCATGATGTTCTGTTCCAACCTGACGTATCCGTGCTCTGCCCGTCCGGAAGATATCTTCTGGAATTACCGCCATAACCAGATGGAAATGCTGTATGGCGACATCATGGTGCGCGGTGAATATCCCGGCTATGCATTCAGATATTTTGAAGACAAAGGCCTTAACATCCATTTCTATGAAGGGGATGAAGAAGCGCTGAAAGAAGGCACAGTCGACTTTGTTTCGCTGTCTTATTACTATACGCGTCTGTCCGGTGAAGAGGCATTTTTGCATACGGAACTGGGACAGGTTCCCAATCCCAACCTAAAGTCATCCGACTGGGGATGGGCCATTGACCCGGTCGGTCTGCGCTATACGCTGAATGTATACTGGGACCGCTATCAGAAGCCAATCTATATTACGGAAAACGGCATCGGTGCATATGATACCGTAGAAGCAGACGGATCAATCCACGATCCATACCGCATTGCTTATCTCAAAGCCCATATCGAACAGATGAAAGAAGCTATCCATGACGGCGTGGATCTGCGCGGCTATTATCCATGGGGACCGATCGATATCGTTTCCTGCTCATCCAGTGAGATGGAGAAGCGGTACGGTTTCATTTATGTGGATCTCGACAACTATGGTAAAGGAAGCGGAAAACGTTCCCTGAAGGACAGTTACTACTGGTATCAGAAAGTTACCGCATCTAATGGCGAAGAACTTTAATATCTTTGTCACGAAAAGCAGAATACTGTAAGAGCTTCTATGCATCCGTATAATAAATAGCGGAGGACTGTATGAAATACACACACAACGGGACAAAAGCAGAAGACATACAGATTGCTTATATCGGCGGAGGATCCCGCGGCTGGGCATGGACATTCATGACAGATCTGGCAATGGAAGAAAGCATCAGCGGTACGATCCGCCTGTATGACATTGACCGGGAAGCCGCAAAGCGCAATGAATCCATCGGTAACCACCTGATGGCAAGAGAAGAGACCAAAGGCAATTGGACATTTGTAACGGCAGACAGTCTGCAGGAAGCACTCACCGGTGCTGATTTTGCAGTGATCTCGATCCTGCCGGGCACATTTGATGAAATGGAAGCAGATGTTCATATGCCCGAGCGTCTTGGCATCTGGCAATCGGTCGGTGATACAGCCGGTCCGGGCGGAATGATCCGGGCACTGCGGTCGATCCCCATGTTTGTGGAGATCGCTGAAGCAGTGCGTGATTATGCGCCGGATGTATGGGTGATCAACTATACCAATCCGATGTCCCTGCTTGTAAAAACGCTGTATGCAGTCTATCCGAAGATCAAGGCATTCGGATGCTGTCATGAAGTATTCGGCACCCAGAAAGTATTGAAGGGTATCTTTGAAAAAGAAACCGGAGAAACAGTGGAAGACTGGCACGATGTCCATGTCAACGTGACCGGCATCAACCATTTTACCTGGTTTACCGAAGCATCCTGCCATGGCAGAGATCTGTTCCCGATGTATCAGAAATATATCGATGAACACTTTGAAGAGGGATATATGGATGGCATCCGCGTGAAAGACTGGGACTGGGCAGGGGATGTCTTTGCCTGCATGCACAGGGTAAAGATGGATCTGTTCCGCCGTTTTGGAGCAATAGCCGCAGCCGGTGACAGACATCTTGCAGAATTTATGCCGGGTGATGAATATCTGAAGGATCCGGATACCGTACGTTCATGGAAGTTCTCTTTGACTCCGGTATCCTGGCGCAAGGAAGATCTGAAGAACCGTCTTGCCCGCAGTGAGCGTCTATTGAACGGGGAAGAAGAGATCCCGTTGCAGTCGACTGGCGAAGAAGGTGTACTGCTGATCAAGGCATTACTTGGACTGACGAGAGTCGTCAGTAATGTCAATCTGCCGAATACAGCACTGCAGATCCCCAATCTGCCGCTGGATGCCGTTGTGGAAACCAATGCGGTCTTCTCCAGAAACAGCGTGCATCCGATCGCAGCAGGACCTGTACCGCAGCCGATCCGCGTTCTGATTCTTCCGCATGTGGAAAACCATGCCCGTATTCTGAAAGCTGCTGAAGATATCGCTTCCGGCACATCTGCAGCAGAATGCAAAGAACTGGTCATTGAAGCATTCCTCAATGATCCGCTGGTAAAAGGACATACTTCTTCCAGAGAAGATGTCGCAGCTCTGGTGGATGATATGATACAGGCAACTTCTGCCTACCTTCCCAAAGAGTGGCTTCAGTAAAACAATTTAGAATCCTGGCAGTGGCTTACACGCCGGGATTTTTTATGAAAAGGGGATGTGTCCCAGTTATCAAAGAAAAGGCCTGTTCATAACTGACAGGCTGTGTGTATACGATGATCCAGAATGCCAAAAGAGACAACTCACAATGGGCATGGGTGCCTCAGGGAGACACCTGTGCTTTTTGTATGACTTCTGCTTCCAGAGGATGGTAAAGTGCATCTGAAACGGTCCTGAGATGCAATCACGCAGAGCATATCCATCAGAACTGTGACTGCACATTCGCTATTGCATTCAAAGAAAAAATAAGAGGCAGTACGATTACATTTATGATTCTAAGAAGTATGAGGATATGTATTATGGGGCTGAAGGTAATTCTCCTAAGGAGAGAATTAATTCGATCCGACGTGCACAGTACCAGCTGAACAAGGATTACATCAATGTGCAGAATAGGGATGCATATCAGGCGAAGATTTTTGCTGAACAAAAGAAAAGCAGTACAGTACTCCTGGAACAATCTAATTCAGAAAAAAATTCACAGTCTGATGACATATATAATCCGTTCGAAAACCGCGATTCTCAAGATGGATTTACAGATCACACAAAGAAAAGACAAAGAAAAGAGGAAAGAAATATTTCCGATCAAACTATCAATAGCGTTGTCAAAAACCCATTACATAAATCTGGTGTGATAATTGACGAAAAAGGACGACCATATGTAGAATATATTGGTAAAAAAGTGACCGTCATTAATAATCCTGATAATGGGGCAGTGGTTACCGTGATAAAAACACCACCAAGCGTAAGAAGGAAATGGGAAAAGAAGAAAAAGGGTTATCAGTAGAACAAATACAGTTTTTAAAACAGTTAAATGCGGATCCGGCGGATATTGTCGACGTCTTTGAAAAAGTATCTGATGAACTGATGAAAAGAGGCTTTGACGACGCTTATCATCTAACAAAAATAGGCGAAATGTGTGAAGATATTCTCGACATTTTACCTGACATTGATGAAGAAACGGAATAGCACTCTTCGGAGTGTTTTTCTTATGAAGAAGCGATGAATCCCTGGACAATCATAGGGTGGATCTTGCTTGCATTAAAACAAATGAATAAGAGCACTTTGGAAAACCTGAGTGCTTTTTTCATGGCAATTCGTGCCTTAAACGAAGTAATGACGCCCGCCAAATAAGTGCGGTGAAAGAGCCTGTATGGCAGAAGAAATGAAAGACGTGACGACTCCGTCTGAAGAGCCGGAAAGAACGTTTACGCAGTCTGAACTGAATGCGATTCTCGGTGACAGACTTGCCCAGGAACGGAAAAAGTATGCGGATTTTGAAGAGCTGAAAGGGAAGGCACAGAAGTATGACGCGGCGGAAGAGATATCCAAATCAGAACTCCAGAAAGAACAGGAAAAGACTGCTGCTCTCACAAAGCGTTTGGAAGTTTTTAAGAAAGCAGACAGTGTACGAAAAGACCAACGTAATTCCCGCTGAATCAGCAGGCTTAACGTTTAGGCTTTGATCGGCGTTGTGGGTACCTGGCTCGTGATACATTCTTGATACGGTTTTTGGGAGAATTATGATTTGGGCGCAATAAAGGCAATAAAAAAAGGCTTGAATAAGCCTTTTTTTGACACATATTGAATGAATATGAGATTAACGGTTGTAGTATTCAACGACTAATGCTTCGTTGATGTCGCCGTTCAGTTCGCTTCTTTCCGGAAGACGAACGTATGTGCCTTTCTTGTTTTCCTTATCTACATCGACAAATGCAGGAGCTGTGATGTTGGACTCAAGAGCTTCGTTGATAACCTGCATGCTGCGGGCATTTTCACGAACAGCGATAACGGAACCCGGCTTGATCTCTGCACTCGGGATGTCAACTTTCTTGCCGTTGACTTCGATGTGTCCGTGGTTGACCAGCTGTCTTGCAGCTTTACGTGTTCTTGCAAATCCCATGCGGTAAACCAGGTTGTCCAGTCTGCTTTCGAGCAGGACCAGGAAGTTTACACCTGCCATACCTTCCATACGGGAAGCCTTCTGGAACAGGTTGCTGAACTGCTTTTCGTTCAGACCATACATGTAACGGATTCTCTGCTTTTCACGGAGCTGTGTTCCGTAACCGGAGAGCTTAACTCTCTTTGTCGGGCCGTGCTGACCCGGCGCATACTGTCTCTTCTTGAGTTCTTCACCTGTTTCGAGAACAGAGAAGCTTAAACGTCTCGACTTTTTGTAGATCGGACCTGTGTAACGTGCCATGTTTTGTTTCCTCCTTTAACTGGCTGAGAAACAATAACAGGTGCAGATCACTCGTGCCGGGTGTTGCCGTAAACCGTTTCGCCATCTTGCAGCGGGCTACTTCGGTACAGCCGCTATGTGTCGGCAACGCCTTGGACACAGCTCTGCATGCTGCCATCATTCAACCAAAAAAATATAACAAATACAAAAGGCTGAGTCAATCAAAAATAACTGAAATAAAGCGTTTTTCCGATAAAAAGAGGATTTGGTGAACGTTTTGCTTTCATGGACACGAAAAAGCGAGAATGTGGTAGAATAGCAGAGTATATATGGAGGGCACATCGTATGGATAAGTTTTTGAGTATTATTTCCGATATCAGAGTTGTGATCGCGATTGCCGTGATCGTTCTGTTATTAACGATATGGCTGATTTCCCAGAAAGTAAGAACAAAGAAGTTCAAGAATAATCTGGAACGTCTTGAGAAGCGCTATAACGAAGTCAAGAACATTCCGGTTTCTTTGAAAATGAACAAGGCACGTGCAATCAGCCGTGTGGATCAGGCAACAGCAGATAAGATCAATGAGGTCAATAATACATTTGACAGCATTCAGTCTTCGCTGTCTCAGATCTCTGCGGATCTGGCCAATGCGGAAGATGACATTCTGGTTGGCAAACTGAGCCGTGCAGATAAGCTGATGACATCGATCGGCAATGCACTGAATCAGGCATCGACACAGGTTTCTGAGCTGGACCGTTCGCTGGATGCACTGCTGGAGCAGGATACGCAGCAGAGAACAGAAGCAACAGCACTGAAGAACCGGTTCCGTGCAATTAAGGCACAGGCAAATGAGGATGCACAGAAGCTGGCATTCTCGTGGGCTGTGATCGAACAGAAGATCAGTGATACGGAACGGATGTTCTCGACATTTGAAGAGTGGATGTATTCGTCTGACTTTGAAAAGGCTAATAAGGAACTGGATGAGATCAAGGCGAATATGGAACAGCTGGACAGCATGATCGATACACTGCCGCAGATGCTGAATGATGCCCGCGGGGTGATTCCGTCTCTGGCAAATACACTGCATAAGGACTACAAGGATCAGGTCAGCCGCGGTGTCTTCTTAAAGCATCTGGAGATTGAAGACAATCTGCGTACACTGACTGCTTCTCTGAAAGATGATCTGCGCAGTCTGAAGGTCGGCAAGGTCGAGGGTGTGCGTGAGCATCTGGATGAGTACATGACACGTCTGAAGCAGATGGATGAAGCAGTTCTGAAGGAAGGCGAAGCACATGATGGTATTTCCACACTGGCTTCGGAAACAGAATCGCTGATTACAAATGCCAACGAAGCACTGGATTATGTGAAGAAGCAGTACGAGGCAACTTCTCAGCGTTATGGATTCGGCGGACTGGATGAAAGCATTCAGGAAGCACAGGCAGCAATGGATACGATCAATACCAAGAAGCCGCTTGTCTTCCAGGATGTCAGCAATACGATGCTGCCGGCTACTTCCATTCTGACTACACTGCGTGAACTGAATAAGAGTGCTTCTGACTGCGATGCATCGCTGAAGAAGATGCGTGAGCAGATCGATGAAGCAAGCGTCGATGAAGCAAGAGCGAAGAAGCAGCTGGTCAAGCTGCAGATCATCATGAATCAGCTGCAGGTCAAGATCCGCAAATACAAGCTTCCGAATATCTCTGAGACCTACCATGAAGATATGTCCAAAGCAAATGAGTACATTCATAAGCTGCAGGGACTGATCGATGAGAATCCGCTGAATATGCAATTGCTGTCTTCCACACTGGATGAAGCGCTCGATTTCATCTACAAGCTGTACAACAATGTCAATAACGTTGTCGGTACGGTCGTCATGGTCGAAAATACGATCGTCTTCGGAAACCGCTATCGTTCAACGTATCCGGATATTGATTCGGAACTGACAAGAAGTGAACTGAGTTTCCGCAATGGGGAATACACGCAGGCACTGCAGACAGCCATCGCTACGATCGAAAAGATCCATCCGGGCAACTACGAAGCAATGATCAAGGAGAATGCTCGGAGTGCAGCGTAGAGTTTATCTGGATCATGCCAGTACCACATCCGTGAATCCGGATGTGCTGAAGACATATACGTCTCTTCTGGAAACGTATTATGTGAACAGTGAGTCCCTGTATGATGAGGGAAACAAGGTATACCAGATGATGGAAAAAGCCCGGGAAGCGATCGCCGGGCTTTTGGATGTAAAGCCGGGTGATATCCTGTTTACATCCGGATCAAGTGAAAGCAATACAGCTGCGGTGAAAGGGGTATGCTTTGCCTGCCCGGATAAAAAGCATATCGTGACCAGCTGTGTGGAGCATTCCAGTATTCTGAATGCATGCCAGCAGATGGAAAGAGTTTTCGGATATAACGTGACATATCTGCCGGTGGACAGGAATGGGAAGGTGTCACTGCAGGATGTAAAGAAAGCAGTGCGGGAAGATACGGCGCTTGTGACATTGATGTATGTCAATAATGAGACCGGCAGTATCAATCCGATTCCGGAGATCGCAGATTATGTAAAGCATCATACGCATGCGTTTATGCATACGGATCTGACACAGGCGGTGGGGAAGGTCCCGCTGGATCTGAAGTGTGTGGATCTTGCCAGCATCTCTGCCCATAAGCTGGAAGGGCTTAAGGGAAGCGGCATTCTGGTAAAGAAGACATTTGTGCCGTTTGAGCCGCTGATCAACGGCGGTGAGCAGGAATACGGCATGCGCGGTGGTACGAGCAATGCGTGTGTAAATATGGTATTTGCAAAGACACTGCGGCTTGCACTGGAGAACGGAAAGAAATATCATGCATATATCGCTGCGCTTCAGAAACGGCTTCTGGAGGGGCTTCGTTCGATCGATGGGATTCTGATCAACAGTCCGGAGGATGCGATCGTAAGCACGGTGAATTTCTCTTATGAGGCGATTCCGAGCGAAGTGATGCAGAATGCGCTGAACCGGAAAGGCTTCATGGTGAGTGCGCGCAGCACGTGTGACAGCCGTTCCACCAATCCCAGCTATGTATTGAAAGCCATGGGGTTCAGCGATGTGCGGGCTTCTTCCTGCATCCGTGTGACACTGTCGCAGCGCAATACCGAAGAAGAGATCGATGCATTTGTACAAGCCGTAAAGGAGATCACAGAGAATTATGGTTAAATATGATACGATTCTGATCCGTTTTGGGGAACTGTCCACAAAAGGAAAAAACCGGAAAGACTTTATCAACCGTCTGTTCCGCAATATCAAGGACATGCTGAAAGACTATCCGAATCTGTCCTATCGGAAAGCGTATGACCGCATTTATATCAAGATGACAGATGAAGATCCGGATGTGATTTCTGCAAAGCTGCAGAAGGTATTCGGCATCAGTTCCTTCTCCTTTACAGAGAAGGTGGCATCGGATATTGATACCATTGCGGAAACATGTCTTCGCATAGCGAAAGAAAGCGATAAGAAGACATTCAAGATGATGACGAAGCGGCATGACAAGTCTTTCCCGATGCGTTCGGATGCAGTCAACCGGGAATGTGCTTCACGTATTCTGAAGAATACGGAACTGAAAGTCGATGTCCATGATCCCGAATTGCTGATCCGGGTAGAGATCCATCGGGATGAGACATATATCACATCCGGAAAGATTCCGGGGGCAGGCGGCTTCCCGGCCGGCATCAACGGCAAAGTGCTGCTGATGCTGTCGGGCGGAATTGATTCCCCGGTGGCTGCCTATCAGCTGATGAAGCGCGGTCTGGAAGTAGAAGCAGTGCACTATGCCTCGCCGCCGTATACCAGTGAGAATGCTCGTCGCAAAGTGCTGGATCTTGCGGCCATGGTATCGGAATACCAGGGGAAAATGAAAGTGCATGTTGTCAACTTCACGGATATTCAGCTGAAGATCTATGAGAAGGCAGGGGATCCGTATGCGGTAACCCTCATGCGCAGAATGATGTTCCGTCTGGCAGAGCGAATCGCAGAAGAAAACGGATGCCTGGCGATCGGTACCGGTGAAAGTATCGGACAGGTGGCTTCGCAGACACTGGAAAGCATTGCCTGCATCAACAGCGTGATCCATACACCGGTGCTTCGTCCGCTCATCTGCATGGATAAGATCGAGATCATCGACATGGCGCGTCATATCGGTACCTACGAGACATCGATCCTGCCGTATGAAGACTGCTGCACGATCTTTGATCCGAAGAACCCGGTCACAAAACCGACGACGAAAAAGAGCGAATACTACGAAGCAAAGTTTGACTTTGCATCAATGCTGGATGAAGCAGTTGCTTCAAAAGAAACGGTCGTTGTACGGCCGCAGAAAGACGAAGAGGATTTCCTCTAGGAGAACGTATGAGCAAACACGATCCTGCAATTCTGGAACAGTTCAAGACGAGTACTGCCGGATATGAAACATTTACGGACCGGCAGCTGCTGGATGCACTGAATCCGATCGTTGCGATCCTGGAAAAGGATGACACCTACAGTACAAGTGCAAAGCTGAAGATCTTCCTTTGGATCTCACAGCTGAGCAACTGCGCGCCGAAAGACAGGAAGAAGTATATCCGCCGGATCGGCAATAAACTGAAATAGCATAAGAAAATCCTGTATCTGAGTGTGTACTCAGATACAGGATTTCTTTTTGCGTCAGTCGAGGATCTCGCCGTTGCTTTCGCAGACTTTCTTATACCAGTAGAAACTGTCTTTCTTGCTGCGGGAGAAGTCGCCGGTGCCGTCGTCGTGACGGTTGACATAGATGAAGCCATAGCGCTTTGCATATTCACCAGTCGAAGCGGATACGAGGTCGATCGGTCCCCAAGTGGTATAACCGATCAACGGTGCGCCGTCATCGATTGCCTCACCCATTGCCTGGATGTGGGAGCGGAAGTAGTCAATACGGTACGGATCATGGATGGAGCCGTCTTCTTCTACTTTGTCAAATGCACCGAAGCCATTTTCAACGACCATTAACGGAACGCCCGGATAACGCTCTGCGAGCTTGTTGAGGGTCCATCTCAGGCCAATCGGATCGATCTGCCAGCCCCAGTCGGAAGCCTTCAGGTACGGGTTCTTTGCGCCCAAGGACATGTTGCCGGCTGTCTTTTCAGCATCGTTGTGTGTTGTCACACAGTTGGACATGTAATAGGAGAATGTGTACATATCCACTTTGCCTTCTTTCAGGATCTCTTCATCACCCGGAAGAATGAACGACGGGTCAACACCCTGGTCTTTCCAGAGTCTCTTTACATATGCCGGGTATTCACCGCGGACATGAACATCACCGCACAGGTTGTTCTTGAGATCATCTTCATACTGTGTCTGCAGGACATCTGCCGGATCACAGGTCAGCGGATAGATCGTAATGTGGCAGATCATATTGCCGATCATGAAGTCCGGGTTGATCTCGTGACCAAGTTTGACTGCCAGTGCACTGGCAATGAACTCATGGTGCAGAGCTGTCCACTTATGCTGGTTGTTGCTCTTGAGGTCGGACAGTTTGATCGGTTCGGTTGCTTCGATATCTTCTTTTTCCAGAAGACCGAGGCTGTACATGTTGGACATGCCGCCGGCAAGGGACATCAATGGGGTATTGATCTCATTGAAGGTCAGCCAGTACTTGACCTTGTCCTTATAGCGGGTGAAGATCGTACGGCAGTAGCGGACAAAGAAATCGATTGTCTGTCTGGAATAGAATCCCTGGTACTTTGTAACAAGGCCCCATGGGATCTCATAATGGCAGATCGTGACCAGCGGTTCGATATTGCGCTTTTTGCACTCGTCGAAGACGCTGTCATAGAAAGCAAGACCTGCTTCATTTGGTTCTTCCTCATCGCCGTTCGGGAAGATACGTGTCCAGTTAATGGACAGACGGAATACATTCCATCCCATCTCTGCAAACAATGCGATGTCTTCTTTGTAGTGGTGGTAGAAGTCAATTGCTTCATGGCTTGGATAGAAGGCATTGGGGTCCGTTACCGGTAAGAATGTACGCGGTGTATTGACATTTCCTCCCAATAACATATCCGGAACACTCAGTCCCTTACCATCTTCCAGATACGCACCTTCACACTGGTTTGCTGCTACAGCGCCGCCCCATAAGAATCCTTTTGGAAAGCTCATATGAATTATTCTCCCTTCTTTTATGATTACTTCTATTGTAGCAGAAAACAGTTGCATACATGTGGTTTGTATGTGAAACAATTGCGATTTGACCGCCCGGATGCGATATTCCGGGAAGAACCGTGTATACTGAAGAAAAGAGGAAAACGATCATGGAATGGTGGAAAAAGACAATTGTATATGAACTGTATCCGAAGAGTTTTCAGGATACGACCGGAAGCGGAACAGGGGATATTGCCGGCATCCGCAGACGGCTGGATTACCTGCAGTCACTGGGCATCGGTGCGGTCTGGCTGACACCGGTATGCCGCTCTCCCATGGTGGATAACGGCTATGATATTGCGGACTATCGGGAAATCGATCCTTCCTATGGAACGATGGAAGAATTCGAAGCACTGCTCAAAGAAGCAAAAGAGCGCGGCATCGGGATCGTCATGGATCTGGTATTCAATCATACCAGTGATCAGAATCCGTGGTTCGTGGAATCCAGAAAGTCCAAAGACAATCCATACAGCAGCTGGTATATCTGGCGGGATGCGAAAGAAGACGGCAGTGCGCCGACCAACTGGCGCGGCATCTTCGGCGGCAGTGCGTGGACATGGTGCGAAGAACGCGGACAGTATTATCTGCATACCTTTGCATCGGCACAGCCGGATCTCAACTGGGCAAATCCGGATGTGCGGAAAGCACTCTATGATGCCGCAAATTTCTGGATCGAGAAAGGCGCAGCCGGTTTCCGGGTGGATGCGATCACATATATCCGCAAGCCGGATGTCTTTAAGGACGGAATACCGGACGGGGAAGACGGCATGGTCAGCGTGCATGATATGACTGCCAATACACCCGGAATCCTGGAGTATCTGCATGAGTGGAAAAGAGAAGTCTCAGAAGGAAAGAATATCTTTACGGTCGCAGAAGCCAATGGTGTTTCGGCGGATGAACTGAAGTACTGGGTAGGCAGGGACGGTGCATTTGACATGCTGTTTGAGTTCTCTCATGTGAATCTGGAATTCAAAGGCGTCGAAACATGGTGCAAGCCGAATCCATGGACAATATCGGATCTGAAGGCAGCCCTGAGAGCTTCCCAGGAAGCGACCAGAACCAATGGATGGTATCCGATCTTCTTTGAGAACCATGATAAGCCCCGCAGCAATTCCCATTATTTTGAAGCAGGTGCGGACATGCGGAAGGCTTCCAAAGTGATCGGTACGATCCTGTATACACTGCGCGGTACGCCGTTTGTGTACCAGGGACAGGAGCTTGGCTATGCCAATATGGCTTTGGACAGTGTGGATGACTACGATGATATCTCCACGCATGGACAGTATGCCTTTGCACTGGAAGAGGGATTGAGCAAAGAAGAGGCAATGGCGTGCGTTCATGCCTATTCAAGAGATAATGCGCGTACGCCCATGCAGTGGGATGATACGGAAAATGCCGGATTTACAACCGGTGTTCCCTGGCTGCCGGTACATTCACAATACCGTACGGAAAATGCTGCATATGAATCTGCGGATCCGGATTCGATACTGAACTGGTACCGCCGGCTGGCACAACTGCGCAAACAGGAACCGGTTTTGACAGAGGGTGACTTTGAAGAAGTCTTTGCGGATAGCGATGATCTGTTTGCATACCGGCGCGTAACAGAGAGTGAAGAGATCCTGGTAATCGTGAATTTCAAAAATCATGCGGTATCGTATGACGAGAGTGTGCTGGATGGCATGAAGATCCTGCTTTCATCCGAACCGGGTACAGCACCCGGTATCATGCGTGCGCTTGAAGCAGCCATCTGGAAAAAGGAGAAGTAACGGGACATATGGGAAGCATTTATTCCGGCTATGGCTGGGGACGCACCTGTGTAGGTGAAACATCAGGCGGCACGATCTATAAAGGCTTTGGATGGGGAAGAACAGCCATTGGTGAATACAGCAATGGTTCTGTTTACAGCGGCTATGGCTGGGGAAGAACCATTGTAGGTGAATATGAAAACGGCATGATCTATCAGGGATATGGCTGGGGCAGAACATGCATCGGTGAATACGCAGACGGTACGATCTACAAAGGCTATGGCTGGGGACGGACGGCTGTCGGTGAGTATGAGGGAGATCCGGCCGGTGCTGCGGCATATTTGCTTCTGAAGGATTTTACATAGCAGAAGGCATTATGGGGAAACTGAGCAGCGAAGAAAAACGGCTTCTGGTCTCTGTACTGCATGCGGATAATGAAGATACACCATGGATCGAAGAGGCTCTGAAGCAGCTTCATGGCGCATGGGCATATCTTGCCCGCAAATATCCGGGACAGGAATTTGTCAGTCATGCATTTGAACCGCTGACGAAGATCAGTGAAAAGGGCATTCTGATGGCTTCGCGGGCAGGAAGCAGTGATGCAGGACGCGTGGTTTTCCGGTATGAAGACGGCGGTTATGTGTATGAAGATAATCTTTATACATCCTTTGTGCGGGAAAACTATGATGCGCAATTGGAAGCAGCTATCCGGTATATTCTGCCGGAAGCAAAAGCATATACATGCTTCTATACGCCGGCGGATGAAACGATCGGAATGGACTGCTCAGCAGAAGCGGTAAAAGCATACCGGCCGCTGCTGATTCGGCATACGGATCTTTATTCGAATCAAGACGGGGCATGGAGCGATGCGCTGCACGATGCACTTTCACGCGGGCAGTATTATGGTTCCTATACTCTTTGGAAAAAGAAAGATGATGCATACTGCATCGGCGGGGAATACCAGGTGTTTGCCTCGGAACAGGAAGGAGAAACAGAATGAGTCTTTCTGTCAAGCTTCTTCTGCTTCTGAATAATCTGATGTACATGGATCCCTCCGAAGGTGCTTTTCCGGATCTTGCATCGTTCAGCGGCAAAAGCGTGAAAGACTGGATCTATTCCATCGATCCTGCACAGATCGCGGAACGGGACCCGCTGCATCCGGCAATGACATCGGCTTCGGAATGGCGTGATATCCTCAAGGCAGCACGAAAAGAAAGACGTCTTCTGGATCTGAGGATCCTGCGGGTATATACGGATCCGTCAGAGGATGGCGGAATGTGCCGCAATGCGGTCTTTATCAGTCCGGATACTGCAGATGCCATCGTTGTATTTAAGGGAACGGAAATGGCTGTCGGCTCAGCCCAGTGGAAGGATAACTTCCTGAGCGGCAATACAGCTGATACACCGCATCAGAAGCGGGCATTGGAATGGTTTCAGCAGACGGTGGAAGACTGCCATCTGCAGCAGTATGAGATCACAGTCACGGGACATTCCAAAGGCGGCAATAAAGCCAAATATATTACGATCCTGGATGACCGCATTGACCGCTGTGTGTCATTTGACGGGGAAGGGTTTTCAGATCTGTTCTTCAGCAAATACGGGATGGAGATCGTACGCAATGAACATAAGATCGAAAATCATGCGGTTGATTATGATTACATCAGCCTGCTGTTAAACGATATCGGCACATGTACGTTCTACCGCGGACATAATTACGGCACCGGCGGCTTCGCAGAGAATCATCTGGCCAATACGTTTATGCGGTTTGACGGACATGGCAATTTCATTATGGAAGTCAATCCGGAGGGAAGACCGGCAGAGATGCTGGCAATGGATGAATTTGCCAACAGTTATCTGCGCTCGCTGGAAGAAGCAGAACGGTTCAAGGCGCTGGAGATGCTGAATGATCTGCTGAATGCGGTATTGTCGATCGAGCGGAAGATGACGCAGGATGAGATCGCTGAACTGTTTGTACAGATGGCAAAAGGGGAGGACAGCCGGCGTCATATCGCATATATGCTGGCGTATATCATCCGCTATGAACAGAAGTATCCATCCGTTGTGCCGCTTCTGAACAGGCTGTTTCAGCGCTTTGGGCTGGACGGTCTGGTGCAGTATGTGGAACTGGTGGCGGGCATTCTGAACTGGAAAAAGCGCATTCTCTGGGTATCACTCAGTTTTGATACGATCACCGCTGCCTTCCGTACGATGCATGCCCACGCACCGGGATGGGTGCATCGGACATTGGAAGACTATATGGAAAAGACAGGGATCCATCTGCAGCCGGAAAGCATCGTAATACTTGCGGATACGATCGAATTGACAGATGGTTTCCTCAAAACAGTGACAATTTATGAAGACGGAACGGACCGGGATGTACATCCGTCTGTAAAGCGTGAAATTCATGGCTGAAAAAGCATATTTGCCGTTGACGCGGTTTCGTTAACCATGCAATATATTGCTGTTATCAGCCCTCATGTCGAGGGTCTGTAACCGCTCAGGAAAGGGTTTAAGAGAGTGATCTCCCCTTGATGGCGCGTCTTAAGATAATGACAGGAGGTGTTGAATTTGTACGCAATTATCGAAACAGGCGGAAAGCAGCTGAAAGTAGAAGCAGGACAGGAAATCTTCGTTGAGAAGCTCAACGTGGAACCGGAAGAGACAGTCGTATTTGACAAGGTCGTATTTGTCAGCGACGCAACTGCAAAGATCGGTACTCCTTATGTAGAGGGTGCCAAAGTCACAGCAACTGTGATCAAACAGGGCAAGGACAAAAAGATCCGTATCTTCAAGTACAAGCAGAAGAAGGGTTCCACACGCCGCAGACAGGGTCACCGTCAGCCGTATACGAAACTCAAGATCGAATCGATCGAGGCGTAAGATGATCCGTATCCTGGTGCAGGAAGAAAACGGAAAGATCCGGGAAGTATCGATCGACGGGCATGCGGAGGCAGATGTACATGGACAGGATGTTGTCTGTGCAGCGATCAGCGCGATCGCATTCGGCCTGTGCAATGCACTGGATGAAATGACAGACCGGGTCGGATTTGAAGTAGAAGACAATCATATCCGCATCTATGTTCCTGCAGAGGATGAAACAGCAGAGACGATCCTACGGACAGGATTGATCCAGTTCGAGACCGTCGCTGAAGTCAACAGCGAATTTGTTCAAATCATTAACGGAGGTGAAATGCAATGAGATTTACATTAGATATTCAGTTCTTCGCCAGTAAGAAGGGTGTATCTTCCACAAAGAACGGCCGTGATTCGGCAGGCAGAAGACTCGGTGCGAAAAAGGCAGATGGCGAATTCACAAATGCAGGTAGCATTATTTACCGTCAGAGAGGCACACGGATCTTCCCGGGCAAGAATGTAAAGCGCGGCGGAGATGATACGCTGTTTGCAACGGCAGCTGGTATCGTCAGATACGAGCGTCTGGGAAAAGACAAGAAACAGGTATCTGTTTACCCGGAAGAAGCGTAATCAACAAGAAGGCTCCTGAACGACAGGAGCTTTTTTCAGGAAAGGAGGGACCGTATGATTGATCTCATCCGTGTGAAAGTAAAAGCAGGTGACGGCGGCAAGGGCTGTGTTGCCTGGAGACATGAGAAGTATTATCCAAACGGAGGACCGTTTGGCGGAGACGGCGGCAAGGGCGGAGATATCTGGTTTCAGGTCGATACCAATGAAACGACACTGACCAAGCTGCGTTTTACCCGCAGCATCAAAGCCGGCAACGGTGCCCCCGGTATGACAAAGAAAATGCATGGCAAATCCGGTGAGGATGTCATTGTGAAGGTGCCGCTGGGGACGATGATCCGCAATGCGGCAAACGGTGACCTTCTGGCGGATCTTACCCGTCCGAATGAAAAGGTATTGATTGCAAAAGGCGGCAGAGGCGGCCTTGGCAATATGCATTTTGCAACGGCGCGCAACGATACGCCGGAATATGCACAGCCCGGTGAGATCGGGGAAGGTTTTGACCTGCAGCTGGAACTGCGCTTATTGGCAGATGCAGGACTGATCGGTTTCCCGTCCGTCGGCAAATCGACATTCCTTTCTGTCGTAACAGCCGCAAAGCCGGAGATCGCATCCTATCCGTTTACGACCATCGAACCGAATATCGGTGTCGTATCTCTGCCGGATGACCGCGGCTTCGTGCTGGCAGATATGCCGGGATTAATCGAAGGGGCAGGCGAAGGAAAAGGCCTTGGCCATGAATTCCTGCGGCATATACGGCGCTGCCGTGTGCTCATTCATATTATTGATATGAGCGGAGAAGAGCGTAATCCAATAGAAGATTACGAGATCATCAACAAGGAACTGGCAACGTATGATCTTTCGCTGGAAGAAAAGCCGCAGATCGTTGTTGCTAACAAGATGGACGATGAATACTCCAATCTGTATCTGGAGGAATTCAAGGCGGCATATCCGGATCTGAAGGTCTATGAGATCAGTGCTCTGACAAAGAAGGGCATTGATGCCGTGCTGTATGCAGCGATGGATATGATCGAAGAAGCAAGAGCAGCAGAAGAACCGGAAGAGACGAAGGAAGAAGTCGTTGTATACCGCTATCAGCCGAAGCGTCCGGACTTCGAAGTACGCAGTGAAGGCATGAACCGCTGGCGTGTTGTATCGGCCAAGATCGACCGTCTGGCAGAACAGGTGGATTTCGACAAGCCGGAAGAAGAGTATCGTTTCGCTGCTACCCTGACACATATGGGAATCGATGCGGCGCTGCGTGAAGCCGGTGTCAAAAATGGTGATCAGGTCATCATTGGATCGTATATCATGGATTTCGTAGACGAGTGAGGAGCCGGATATGATCGCATTTATTCAGGGTAAGATCGCAGCAGTAACATTGGATTCCATTATTCTGGATCATCAGGGCATGGGATGGCTGATCCGCTATCCGCATGTCGGACGCGTGCATATCGGGGAAGAGCACAAGATCTATACCTATATGCATATTGCTGAAAATGATATCAGTATGTTCGGCTTTGAAAGCCAGCTGGAAAAAGATCTGTTTCTGCGTCTGATCAGTGTAAAGGGACTTGGTCCCAAGACGGCTGCGGCAATGCTTTCCAAAGCAGATGCCGAGCAGATTATATCTGCGGTAGAAGGCGGCAATGTGGCATTTCTGAAATCGATGCCGGGCGTCGGCAATAAATCCGCATCCCAGATCATTCTGGATCTGAAGGGAAAACTCGTACAGAGCGAAGAAGCAGCAGAAGCTTCCATGAGCAGCGAGGTCCGGGATGCCTGCGATGCACTTGCAGGACTGGGATATAAGCAGTCGGAGATCCGCCAGGCAGCGAAAGTCATGAATGAACAGCCGGGCAGAACATCTTCAGAATATCTGAAGATCGGTCTGAAGGTTCTGGCGCAGAACAAGATCGGAGGCTGAAATGAGTGAAAGAAACGATCTTCTCTCGGCACTGAAAGAAGCCGGTGACGAAGAAGAAACGATCCGCCCGCAGACGCTGAATGATTATGTCGGTCAGGATGCACTGAAGGATAATCTTCGCATCTTTATCAAAGCAGCTCTGCAGCGCAATGAAGCACTGGATCATGTGCTTCTGTACGGTCCGCCGGGACTGGGAAAGACGACCCTGTCCTACATCCTTGCCACGGAGATGCATACACGCATCCGTGTGGCATCGGGACCAAGCATTGAAAAACCGGGAGACCTGGCCGCGGTATTGTCGGTTCTGGAACCCGGAGACATTCTGTTTATCGATGAGATCCACCGCATTCCGAAGATCGTGGAAGAAGTGCTGTATCCGGCAATGGAAGACTTCTGCATTGATGTCATGGTCGGAAAGGATGCCGGTGCACGCAGTGTGCGGCTGGATCTGCCGCCGTTTACACTGGTTGGTGCAACGACCCGTGCAGGTGATCTTTCGGCACCATTGCGCGACCGGTTCGGCATTGTATCCAAGCTGGACTATTACACCAATGAGCAGCTGTCATCCATCGTTGCCCGCAGTGCGCGGGTACTTGGAGTGCATATCAATCCCGATGCAGTGAGGGAAATTGCCCGCAGAAGCCGCGGTACGCCGCGTATTGCAAATCGTCTTCTGCGCAGAATACGCGACTTTGCCCAGGTATTGAATGACGGTGTGATCACGCAGAAGCTGGCACAGGATTCCCTGAACCGCCTGCATGTGGATTCGCTTGGTCTGGATGAAGTCGATATCCGCTATCTGCGCGGAATCATTGAGCGCTTCCATGGCGGACCGGTGGGACTGGAAGCACTTGCGACATCGATCAGCGAAGAAGCAACGACGCTGGAAGATGTCTATGAGCCGTATCTGATCCAGATCGGTTTTGTCAATCGTACCGGACGGGGTCGTGTCGTCACAGAAAAAGCCTATGAACATCTCAAGATCGCGCACAGCGAATCTCTGTTCTAGGTTTCACTCAGAAAACGAACGGGTGCTGAATTGGCATAGAGAGAAGTGGGGTGCACCGATGCACACCACTTTTTTGCATCCTCATAGGTGAAGACAAGCGGCTGCCTGTCGTGGATGGTGCGTGCTTCGCCTTTGGCTTCTTCGGTCAGGATGACAAAGTGCCATCCATCCGCAAACTGCCGTGCCAGCCCGCCGAGATACATGCATTCATCAGCTGTGCGGAACGCGTAGCGGGCATGGGTCTCTTTCGACCATTCATAATAGCAGGAAGCCGGCAGAACACAGGGAATGCTTCCGGCAAAGAAGCGGGAAGAGAAAGCTGTCTCACTGCGGGCATTGATGACAGGGGAGCCGGATGCGCGGGGATAGCCCCATTTCATCGGCCGCAGGACATGCATATTGCGTGAGGGAATATAAATGCCGGCAAAGGCAGTACTGCCGGGGCAGACTTCATTCATGGAGATACGGCTGAATTCTTCTTCGCCATACCGGGCTCTGGCTTTGTCGATCAGATCAGCGATGCGCCTGTTTTTTTCATCATAGAAAACATATCTTCCGCACATACCATGATTATAAGTTGAAAAAGACAAACGGTCATTCTAGAATAATCGCATGGGTGAAAAAGAAGAAAAGAAAACGTACCGGCGCAAGAAGTTTCTCTTTTTTCTGACGGCGTGCGGTGTATATTTTGCCGTCTTCCTGTTTCAGTTTGCCATGCTGGAACTGGTGGAGCATACCATCGGCACCCATCCGTATGTCCGCCTGTTGCTGCTGATCGTGTTTGTTCTGGATTCGGCGTGGCTGATGAAGCGGGCGATGGAAAGTGATTATATGCGTGAATTGCTGGATTAATTTCGTATTTCATTTAGAAAGGAATCTGGTATAATCGCTGTAGGCAATGAAGGGGAGCAGTAGGCATGTGTCTTCCGTCAAGAGAGACTGCGGTTGGTGAAAGCAGTCCGGAAAGCAGGCAGAAGTCGTCCCGGAGCCGGATGTCTGAACGAAGAGTAAGTCATCCCGTCTCGTGCACGTTACGCATGTTGAGAAGCAAGCAAAGGTGGTACCGCGTTATTGACGTCCTGTGCATACAGGGCTTTTTTTATGAAGGAGAGAGGTATGGAGAAGAATCTGAGTCAGAAGTATGATCACAAGAAAGTAGAGGAAGGCCGCTACAATGAATGGCTGGAAAAGGGATATTTCACAGCCGGAGACAAGTCCAAAGATCCGTATACGATCGGGATCCCGCCGCCGAATGTCACAGGTATCCTGCACATCGGACATGCATGGGATAATACACTGCAGGATATCATTTCCCGTTTCAAGAGAATGCAGGGATATGACATGCTGTATCTGCCGGGCATGGATCATGCCGGCATTGCCACCCAGGCAAAGGTCGATGCCCGCCTGAAGTCGGAAGGCATCTCGCGCTATGATCTGGGCCGTGAAGGCTTCCTGAAGCGTGCATGGGAATGGAAAGAAGAATACGCTGCAGTCATCCGCAAACAGTGGGGCAAGCTTGGCAATTCGCTGGATTATACAAGAGAGCGCTTTACGATGGATGAGGGACTGAATTATGCAGTGCGCACAGTATTTGTGCGTCTGTATGAAGAGGGACTGATCTACCGCGGATGGCGTATCATCAACTGGGACCCGGAAGCACGCACAGCCCTCAGCAACATCGAAGTCAATTATCGTGAAGATAAGGGCAATATGTTCTATTTCAACTACAAGGTAGTTGAGACAGGCGATACCTTTACGGTTGCAACAACACGTCCGGAAACGATGTTTGGCGACGTGTGCGTTGTTGTCAATCCGAAGGATGACCGGTTTAAGCACCTGATCGGAAAGCATGCGGTCAACCCGGCCAACTATGATGAACTGCCGATCATCGGTGATGAATATGTTGATATCGAATTCGGTACCGGTGCAATGAAATGTACGCCGGCACATGACCCGAATGACTTTGCCATTGCGGAGCGTCATCATCTGGAAAAGCCGATCTGCATGAATCCGGACGGAACGATGAATGCACTGGCCGGCAAATATGAGGGAATGGACCGGTATGTGTGCCGCGATGCTCTGGTCGAGCAGATCCGTGCCGACGGCAATCTGATCAAGATCGAAGAGATCACTCACAACGTAGCGCACTCTGAACGTACAGACTGCGTTGTAGAACCGTATCTTTCCCAGCAGTGGTTCGTTAAGATGAAGCCGTTGGCAGATGACGTACTGGAATACCAGAAAGATCCGGAGCACAAGATTAACTTCTATCCGGAGCGCTTCGAGCGTGTCTTTACGCAATGGCTGGAGAATATTGAAGACTGGTGCATTTCCCGTCAGCTGTGGTGGGGACACCGCATTCCGGCATGGTATCACAAAGAGACCGGTGAAACATATGTCGGAATGGAAGAACCGGCAGATCCGGAAAACTGGGTGCAGGATGAAGACGTCCTGGATACATGGTTCTCCAGTGCACTCTGGCCGTTCTCCACACTTGGATGGCCGAATGATACAGAGGATATGAAGCGTTACTATCCGACGACCACGATGGTTACCGGCTATGACATCATCTTCTTCTGGGTAGCACGTATGGCCTTTACAGCACGTCATTTCACCCATGACCGTCCGTTCCGCGATGTTCTGATCCATGGTTTGATCCGTGATGAATTCGGCCGCAAGATGTCCAAGTCTCTCGGCAACGGCATTGACCCGATGGATGTCATCGATCAGCATGGTGTAGATGCACTGCGCTTCTTCCTGACGACCAACAGCACACCGGGTCAGGATATGCGCTATATCCCGTCGAAAGTCGATGCGGCATGGAATTTCATCAACAAGATCTGGAATGCAAGCCGCTTCGTATTAATGAATCTGCCGGAAGGATTTACAAAGAACGATATCGATCTGTCCGGCGCAAGCATCAGTGATGCATGGATCCTCAACCGTCTCAACGAAGTCATCGCACATGTGACGCAGAACATGGAGAAGTATGAATTTGCATTAGTCGGCAACGAGCTGTACAGCTTTATCTGGGATGACTTCTGCAGCTGGTATGTGGAAATGAGCAAGACAGCGCTGTATGGGGATGATGAGAATGCAAAGAAAGCAGCATATTCCACTCTCTATATCATGCTGGATAACATCGTGCGTCTGCTGCATCCGTTCATGCCGTTTGTAACGGAAGAGATCTATCTGACGATGCCGCATGAGAAAAGCTCTATCTGCATCGAGTCGTATCCGACGGTATTAGAGGATATCCCGTCCTGTGATATGGCAGCCATGGACCGTCTGATCTCCATGATTCAGAAGATCCGTGAAGTCAAGAACGTCAATGATCTGAAGCCGTCTGCGCTCGTGCATGTATGCGTGCGTGATCTCAATGGCGAACCGGTCGTAGTGGATGCTCGTCTTGCGGCGATTCTGAGCAAGCTTGCCAAGGCGGAATGGAAGACAGAACTGGAAGGCGACCTGACAGTTGAAACCATCCGCGGCGGCAGCATGTATATCCCGTCCGGTGAACTGAGTGATCCGGCAGAAGAGATCGCCAAGCTGACAGCAGAGAAAGAACGTCTGGAAAGCGAGATCCGCCGTTCGAATGGAATTCTCTCCAATCCGGGATTCCTGAAGAAAGCACCTGCTGCAAAGGTGGAAAATGAAAAACAGAAACTGGAAGCATATCAGAAGCAGTATGCGGTCATTATGGACCGTCTGAGCGTTCTGCAGGGCTGAAAGTAACAGGACCGAAGATGCATGATTCTCATGCAATTCGGTCTTTTTTTCATTGCTTTGCAGTTTGAGATGGCTGATTTGAATGATATACTAGTAGAAGAAATGATACTCGGATACGGAGGTCAACATGAGTAAGAAAAAGAATCATAGAATACTGAAGGCAGTTGGCATTACAGCTGCGGCTGGCGCATGCGCCTATGCCGGCAGCGGGTATGTATTATTCCGCAGATTGTTTGATCTGACGAATTCTCCCCTGTATAAGGGAATCGGCGTACGGCGTCTGAGCGGTACGGACAGTGAAAAGAATGAATGGTTTGCACACAGTGTCAGAGAGGATGATTTCCTGGATTCCTATGACGGACTGAAGCTGCATGCCATGCGCATCGTAAATCATCCGGAAGATCATAAATGGATGATCGTTCAGCATGGTGCTGCGGATTACAGCGGCGGCATGCTGGATCTGATCTATGAAGCAGATCATAACGGATATAACGTACTGGCACCGGACAGCCGCGGCTGCGGCATGTCGGAAGGGCAGTATACCGGTCTTGGCTGGATGGAGCACTATGATCTGATCAGCTGGATCAACTATCTGATCACCCTTGATCCGGAAGCAAAGATCGCTGTATATGGTGCCGATACCGGTGCAGCTGCCGTGATGAATGCGGCTGGTGATTATCTGCCTTCCAATGTGAAATGCCTGATCGAGGACGGCGGCTTCAGCGGCATCAAGGAGTATATCCTCAATATCCTGCGTACAGACATCGGTATTGACGGCAAGCTGCTGATTCCGGGAATTGACTTTTATGTAAAGCAGATCCTGCACTTCTCGGTCAATGATGTCAGTATCCGCCGCCAGCTGACACAGGGAACGCTGCCGATGCTGTTCATGCACGGCACGCAGAATGAACTGATTCCGAGTTCCATGGTATTTGATAATTATTATGCCTATGCCGGTGAAAAGGATCTGTATATGATCGAAGGCGGCCGTTTCGGTGAGCGGGGAGATGAAGCTTCCTACTACAAAGCACTGTTTGGCTTTGCTGAGAAGTATATCGGCTGAATCACAGACGGAAAGAATGCGGAGAATCGATTTAGATCTCCGCTTTTTTTTATATTTCGCCAAATGCGGAAATATGGCGGAATTCGGAAAAAAAACATGCTTTTCATAAACAAAAATATGGAGAGAGAAGCAAAAAGCGCGCGTGTAAAAAATTTTCATGTTCTTGTTTATGTGCGGGTCATATTCTATAATACTTTTAATAATACAGGAGGCTTACATGAGCAAAAAATATGTCTACAAGTTTACCGAAGGCAATGGCTCCATGCGTGAGCTGTTAGGCGGTAAAGGTGCAAACCTCGCCGAAATGGCAAGCCTGGAACTGCCGGTGCCGATGGGATTTACGATTACAACTGAAGCGTGCAACCAGTACTACGCTGACGGTGAAAAGATCAACGAAGAGATCATGGATCAGGTTCGTGAAAAGCTGGCATGGCTTGAAGAATACATGGGCATGAA
>JAFYHC010000104.1 GCA_017539385.1 Solobacterium sp.
ACAATAGTTTATGAAAGGCAGATATAGTCCGACTAAAGCGAAAACAGCAGTCCGCAATAAGCAATTTGGCGGTCCGGTTCGACCGAATCGTCAGTCCAACACAACCGAATTCAGCGGTCCGATGGACCGAAATTTACAGAATAGTGAACTTGTGTCGTAACCAGGGTTTTCTATTGTTGTTATAATATATTTCACATTTATTTGTTTTGGGATTATACCAGGAAAAGCCATCTTTATCCTGCTTCTCCAAAAGATATAATCGGTCTTGTTCGGCATCTACCATAAATGAATCGTAGGGCATTACCAAGTGCCCCATATCCTTACATAGTTGGATAGGATCAAATCCATATTCACCAATACAGTGATCTTCATAAATGTCTGCAACCATTTCAACAATAAAATCCTCTGAGTTATAATGCATCCTAATCTCCTAAAATCAGTTTTATCAGTTCCTTTCTTTCGTCCTCCGTCAATTTTTTGCCGCTGCGTGCCAGCAGAGCTGAGCGGCAAATTTCATAAACGGATCTCTCATCGTCTTGACCTAGCAGTGTATATAGTGAGACGTTAAGAGCATCAGCGATTTTCATTAAGATTTCAGTGCGCGGCATTTTCTCGCCGGAAAGATATTTGGACATTGCAGCTGGTTTTATACCAGTCATTACGCATAAATCCACTTGAGTTTTCCCGGTTTTTTTGAGAATCTCTTTTATTGTCTCTCCTACTTTGTTCATTCTCCTTTCCACCTCCTTGTATACATCTTAAAATATCCAAAATGGAAATTCAAGTCAATAAATAGGAAATATTCGTGTTTTTCTAACTTAATTCCGGAACCGAATCCTGGAATCAAAAGTAAGTTTAAATATGCTGGTAAATAGTAAAATAATCATTGTAAAATACCATCTATTCTACGCACTCCAAGAAAAATAAATATACTGCGACTATTCGGCCTATGGACAAATGAGATCAGGATGAAGATCAGGAATTGTATATCAAGAAGATATAAAAATCGCAGGCCCGGGGAAGAGGTTGGGCCTACGGTTTTTTTACGGCCAGAGATTACTTCTCTGTGCCGAGGAAAAGGATATTATTGAAAACAGCTTCCAGGTATTCCTGTCTGCCGCTTCCGGGGAGAGCAGCGTTTCCGAGGTTTTCTGCATAGGCAGAAAGTTCCTCTAATGTCGTCTGATGCGCACGGATCTTCTGACCAAGTTCGCCATTCCAGGAAGAATAGCGCTCTTTGACAAATGCATCAATGCGTCCGTCTTCGATGATCTCTGCGGCTTTGATCAGACCAAGAGCGAAAGTATCCATGCCAAGGATGTATGCATAGAACATATCTTTGGCAGTATAGGAAGGACGGCGGTTCTTGGAGTCGAAGTTGAAGCCGCCGGTCAGACCGCCGTTCTTCAGCACTTCGTACATGCATTTCGTTGCTTCATAGACATCGAACGGGAATTCATCGGTATCCCAGCCAAGCAATGTATCGCCCTGGTTGGCATCGATGCTGCCAAGCATGCCGTTGATCGCACTGATGCGCAGATCATGCTGGAACGTATGTCCTGCCAGTGTAGCATGGTTTGCTTCAATATTCATCTTGAAGTCCTTATCCAGACCATACTGACGCAGGAAGCCGATTGCTGTTGCGGCATCGAAGTCATACTGGTGCTTCATCGGTTCTTTTGGCTTCGGTTCAATGTAGAAATCACCGGTAAAGCCGATCGAACGGCCATAGTCCACTGCCATATGCATCAGCGAAGCAATATTCTCCTGCTCGAATTTGACATCGGTATTGAGCAGTGTCTCATAGCCTTCACGACCACCCCAGAACACATAGCCGCGTCCGCCCAGCTTGACGGTGATATCCAGTGCTTTCTTGATCTGTGCAGCAGCGAATGCATAAACATCAACGGAGTTGGTGGATCCGGCACCGTTCATGAAACGCGGATTGGAGAACATATTTGCAGTACCCCACAGGCACTTGATATTCGTTCCCTGCATCTTTTCCAGAATGTAATCACTGATCTCATCCAGACGGCGGTTGGTCTCCTTGATATCATCCGCTTCCGGTACCAGGTCAACATCATGGAAGCAGAAATACTGAATGCCCAGTTTCTCCATGAATTCAAATCCTGCATCGACCTTTGCCTTAGCATGTTCCATCGTGCCTTTTTCCGTTCCGAATGACTTGTCTGCTGTATCGCGTCCAAACATATCCGTTCCAGCTGCGCACAGATTGTGCCACCATGCCATGGCGAAGGGGAGATGTTCGCTCATCTTCTTGCCAAGGATCACACGGTCTTTGTCATAGTATTTGAAAGCCAGCGGGTTAACGGATGCGGGACCTTCGTAGGGAATCGGTCCAATCTCTTTGAAAATGCTCATGATGATCACCTCCTATAATTGTTTAAAGATCTCTTTGAGCGCCGGGTAGATCTGATGGAATACCCGGTATTTCTGTTCATATTTCTGTGCCAGTGCGGGATCCGGTTCAATGGACTCCAGGATCCGGCAATAGTGTGCAGCGCACTCAGCAATGGTGGCAAAGCGTCCGTATGCTGTCATTGCCAGCAGGGCACCGCCAAATGCAGGCCCTTCTTCCACAGCCGGAATATCAATGCGGATATTCAGTACATTGGCAAGAATCTTTCTCCATAACGCAGACCGTGCACCGCCGCCGCACAATGTTGAAGCAGTCAGCTCAATGCCCTGACCGCGTGCGATCTCCAGAGAATCACGGATGGCAAAGGCAACACCCTCCATAACTGCCAGATCCATTTCTGCAGCAGTCGAAGCCATGTCCATGCCAATGAAGCAGGCTCTTGCATCCGGATCATTCAGCGGACTGCGCTCTCCCATCAGATAAGGGAGGAAGTAGATCCGGTTATTTCCGGGAAGATCATCCGGGATCTCATGCTGGATATCTTCATAGTTGATCTGCTGCAGGATATCTTTGACAAACCATTTCTGGCTGCTTGCGGCACTCAGCATGCATCCCATCAGATGATAGTTTCCTCCGGCATGTGCGAAACAGTGCAGGGCATTGTCCGCATCAAGCGGGAATGCATCAGAAGCAATGAAGATCGTTCCGCTTGTGCCAAGAGAGATATTGCATGTACCATCCTTGATGGTATTGGTGCCGATCGCAGCTGCAGCGTTGTCTCCTGCACCGGCCGCAACAACCGCACCATGCAGTCCCGGCAGTTCTTCACAATTTACCGTGCCAATCTTTTCATAGCTTTCATACAATGCCGGAAGTGTATCCGGATCAACGGAACAGATCTCACACATCTCTTTGGACCAGCACTTGTTCTTTACATCCAGCAGAAGCATGCCGGAGGCATCCGAATAGTCCGTCGCATGAACACCGGTCAGACGATAGTTGATATAGTCCTTCGGTAACATGATCTTCCTGATCCGGGCAAAGTTCTCCGGTTCGTTTTCCTTCAGCCACAGCAGCTTCGGAGCGGTAAAGCCGGCAAATGCAATATTTGCGGTATAGTCGGATAATCTCTTCTTCCCAATGACGTCATTGAGATAGTTTGTTTCTTTGACGGTACGGCTGTCATTCCAGAGAATACACGGACGGATGACTTCATTGTTTTCATCCAGGATGACAAGACCATGCATCTGACCGCCGCATGCAATGCCTTTTACTGTTCCCGGATCAACGCTGCCAAGCAGTTCACTGACTGCTTCCACAAAGCCGTTCCACCAGTCTTCGGGATTCTGCTGCGACCAGCCGTTATTGAACAGTTCAATCGGATATGTCTTTAAGACAGATGAATGAATTCTTCCGGTCTCATCCGTCAGGATCACTTTGACGGAAGATGTGCCGATGTCTGCGCCGATAAAGTACATTTCAGCCTCCTGTCATATTATTCTTACTTATATTGTAAAAATGAAAACGCTTGCATATGATGATAATGTGGGGATGATAAAACGACAATCTTGCGATTTTACAGGAGGAACTTATGATCGAATATGAGATTATACGGCATGACAAGATCCGCGGGATCCGCGTCTTTGTCAATACGATCCGCTTTCGTTCCATACATATGCATCATGATGCAGAGATCCTGTATGCCATCAAGGGAAGCGGAAAGGTCATCGTACGCAATACATCCTATGCCATACAGGAAGGCTCCTGCCTTCTGATCAATGCCTATGACAGCCATGAGATCGTTTCGGATGCGGTGCCTTTGACTGCAGTGATCATCCAGTTTTCCCCGCATTTCCTGCAGGATTACTGCGATCTGCGCACTGTGCGCTTCGACCTCATTGATCTGCAGTCCGTGTTTGCGGCAGAAGAATATGCACAGCTGAAAAAAGAGATCCTGCAGATCTCCTGTGCGTATCTTGAAGCAGCCGATTCCTTTGCTCTCTATGTCATCAGCCGTCTATCGGACATCCTGTACCGCTTCATGATGAGCGGGCATGCGGAACGGGTCAGCGAAGCGGAATATACCCGCAGACACCGGGATGAAAAGCGCATGAAACGCATCAGTGACTACATTGAAGCACACTTCCAGGATGCCATTCGTCTTGCGGATCTTGCGGAAAGAGAAGACATCACCGTGACGCATCTTTCCCATCTGATCAAAGACCTGTTTGGCGTCAGTTTCCAGGAATACCTGCGCAACAAGCGTCTCGAACATGCACTGCGACTGATCCACAGCGGCCGTCCGCTCAGTGAAATCTCAGCCGAAGCCGGCTTCTCGGAATTAAAATATATGACCGCTGCTTTCAAAGAGACCTTTCACATGACGCCGGCCCAGTACCGCCGCAATGTACAGCAGGATCCCATCGAGACCTCCATGCAGAACAGTTCCGAATATATCTGGCCGGATCATGAAGCACTGCACATGCTGCAGAAGCTTTTCTGAAATCATGGTGAAAGAAATGTGCAAATGCACAATTGTCACTGTATAACGGGAAAATGCATAGTATATAATATAAAAGAACAAAGCTTTAAGGAGGATAATTACTATGAGTTTTGATGTTGTCGCATTGGGCGAACTGTTAATTGATTTCACAGAAAACGGCATGTCCGAACAGGGCAATCCGCTTCTCGAAGCCAATCCGGGCGGCGCACCGTGCAACGTATTAAGCATGCTGACGCGGTATGGCAGAAAAGTCGCATTTATCGGCAAAGTCGGCAATGACGGCTTTGGCAATCTGCTGGAACAGGCAATCGTTGAACAGGGTATCTCTGCCGAAGGTCTGAAAAAAGATAATGATGTTCATACCACACTGTCACTGGTATTGAAGAAGCCGAACGGTGACCGTGACTTTGCCTTCTACCGCAAACCCGGTGCAGATGTCAACCTGAAGCCGGAAGAGATCGATCCTGCACTGATCGAGAATTCCCGTCTGTTCCACTTCGGCACATTGTCTTTGACCGATGAACCGGCAATCAGTGCAACATACCGCGCTATTGAAATCGCCGAAAAAGCCGGCCTGATCCGTTCCTTTGACCCGAACCTGAGAGAACCGCTGTGGCCGTCTCTTGACGAAGCATGGAAGGCTGTTGACTGGGGCATGCAGCACACCGATATCCTGAAGATCTCTGACAATGAGATCCAGTGGTTCACCGGCAAAGAAGACTTTGATGAAGGCATCAAAGTCCTGCAGGACAAATACCCGAACCTGAAGCTTATCTGCCTGTCCATGGGACCGGACGGCTCCCGTGCATACTGGAACGGCCTGCGTGTCGAAGTGCCTGCCTTCTTACAGGAAAAGACCATTGAAACTACTGGTGCCGGCGATACCTTCTGTGCAAGCATGATCCACCATACATTGAAATATGGTCTGGATGGCTTTGATGAAGACAAGTTAAAAGAAATGCTCACAATGGGCAACGCCTCCGCTTCCATCGTTACAACACGCAAGGGAGCACTGCGCGTTATGCCGCAGATCGAAGAGGTCAAGGCATTCATCGCAGAACGTACGGCGTAAATGGAAACAGGGAGTGGAATCGCCGAAAAAGAATCCTTTATATAAAAAACGTTTTGGAACATTTACACGTTATTATGTTGTTATGAATGTGACAAACTGACCCTATTTAGAATACAGGCGGCTTCAGCCGCCTTTTATTACGGCTGTGCGTATATTTGCCGGAAGACATCCGCAAACGCTGACATGGCTTTGGAAACATAGCGGTGTTCAGACAGGATCAGTTCAAAATGACGCACTGCCAGAGGGGAATCGATGCGGAAGAACAGGACGCTGTCACTGAGCGGTGTGACCAGCATATCGCTGATCATGGTCATTGCCATCCCGGCACAGGAAAGATGCCATGCGGTCGCCAGCTGACCGGAGCGAAGGATGACATTGGGGACGGCGTGGTCTTCCTCAAACATGGTTAATGTACGTGTGTGCAGGTTGTTTCCGGGTGATAACAGGATCATTGGATAGCCGGCAAATGCAGAAAGCGAAGCAGCAGGGCAGTCTGCATCCAGATGCTTTTTCTGCAGAATATCGGTATGTGTCAGTGCAATATCCTGTAGTGCTTCCGGCAGATCAAATGTCTTTGGCACACACAGCAGAATATGATCGGTAAAGCCCGGTTTATGCAGGAATGGTTCTTTCATATCGACGCCGCAGTTACATGAGATATCAATACGGTGTTCCCTGACCATATCCAAAAGGGTATTGGACGTGGCTTCTGTGATCTGCAGATCAATACCGGGATACTTCTTTTTAAATTCCACCAGCACAGGCGGCAGAATATACGAATTGATATAGTTGGTGCCGCCAAGATGCAGAGTACCTGTTTTCAAAGACGTCAGATCCTGCAATTGCTGGGACATCTCCTGTTCCAGATCACGGATCTGGTAATACTTCTGCAGATAGATCTCACCGGCTTCGGTCAGTTTGAGATCCTTGGTGGAACGGTCAAATAACTGTGTGCCCAATTGTTCCTCCACACGCCGGACTGCCATGCTTAAAGCAGGCTGCGTCATATACAGGTGCTGTGCTGCTTTGGAGAAGCTTTTATACTGATAGACCGTATAGATATACTGCATTTCCTGTTCCATACATACCCCTATAAAAATGATTTATATATTCATATATACTATATATTTCATTTTATATGTAAGCGGTGCTATTTTCAAAGTGTAAAGAGAATATTCCGGAAAATATCTCAGAAACAGGAGGACACAGTATGCAGGTCAATGCACTGATGATGGATTCGTCAGATAACGTTGTTACTGGCATCAAAGAGATCCGCGCCGGGGAAGATATTATCTACCGTGACGGGGAAGAATTACACCAGATCAAAGCACAGCAGGATATCCCATTCTGCCATAAGGCAGCAATACGGGATATTGCAAAGGGTGAAATGGTCATCAAATACGGAGAGACACTCGGAGAAGTATCCGAGGATATCCGCACCGGCTGTCATGTTGCAGATCACAATCTGTTCAGTGTTCCGCGTGATTATGACAGTGAGCTGGCAGATGATACATTCGAAATGTGTGCAAAACAGTCGGAAAGCCGCGTTGGGAAGAAACACTTCACATTCATGGGATACCGCAGGGCAGAGGGCCGTCCGGGCATCCGCAACCATGTGCTGATCCTTCCGACATGTGCATGCGGCAGTGAAAGCTGCCGGATCGTTGCCAGTCAGGTACGCGGTGCAGTCAATATCGTATTCAATACCGGATGCTCTGATGTCGCAGCCAATACTGCCATGAGCCAGAAGGTACTGACAGGCTTTGCATGCAATCCGAATGTATACGGCGTTGTCATCATTGGCCTGGGATGCGAAACGGTTCCGCACAATAAACTGCGTGAAAAGATCCAGGCAATGACATCCAAGCCGGTCGTCTCCTTCGGGATCCAGGAAGAAGGCGGCACATTAAAAACGATCGAAAAAGCAGTCCGCGCAGCACGGGACATGGCAATGGAAGCCGGCAGACAGCAGAAAGAAGAATTCGATGCATCGGAATTCTTCCTTGGAATCGAATGCGGGGGGTCCGATGCTACATCGGGCATCGCTTCCAATCCTGCAGTCGGTGAACTGAGTGACATTCTCGTAGACATGGGAGCGACGGCCATGATGAGTGAATCCATCGAATGGATCGGCGGCGAACATGTGCTGGCAAAACGGGCAGCGAATAAAGAAGTACATGATCAGATCATTGAAGTATGCCGTGCATACGAAGATCATCTGAAAGCAGCTGGACAGGACTGCAGAGCCGGTCAGCCGACACCCGGCAATAAAGCAGGCGGCCTCTCCACACTGGATGAGAAATCGCTTGGATGTATCCGCAAAGGCGGCACACGTCCGATCCAGGAAGTCCTGGAACAGGCGCAGAAACCGACAAAACGCGGTGCACTGGTCATGGATACAGCCGGCTATGACATCTCTTCTGTCACTTCCATGGTAGCAGCGGGATGCCAGGCAGTCATCTTCACGACCGGACGCGGCACACCAACGGGCAATGCCATCGTACCGGTGCTCAAAGTCACAGCCAACGAACGTACCTATAAGAACATGGAAGACAACATGGATGTCGATCTCAGCCCGATCGTACGCGGTGAAAAGACCTATCAGGAAATGGGTGAAGAACTCGCCGATGTCATCGATGAGATCGCAAACGGAAGACTGACCAAGGCAGAAGCCTATGGCTTCTCCGACATTGCCGTTGACCATGTATGCCGCTTCGTATAAGGAGAAAATACAATGCTCACAATTAAGAAATTCCCGGAACACATGGGTGATCTGCCCATTGATATGACCCATCCCAACCGTGCACTGATCAGCGGTCTGTTTGAAGAAACCGCCAAGGTGAATGGTACAGAGCGCAGCTTCCTGACCTATATCCCGGAAAACCAGGAATACTGCAGACCGTGTCTGGTCACTGCAATTCCTTCCGGAAATGATCCGGTGCAATATCTGGAAACATCCGGTTTAAAAGAATTTGCGGATGAAAATGAACTCTTCCTGCACATTGCATATGCAGAAAAAGAATGGAAAAGTGACGGCAGTGATGCGGATTACCTGAATGCAGTCTATGTCAGGATCCAGGCCCGTGACTATTACATCACCATGCAGGACAACATCTATCTGTGCGGCATCGGCGATGCTTCCTTCGCAGCCCACCAGGCAGCCAAGCGCATGGCCAGTGAATGGAGCGGCATGATGAGCTTCGGCGATCTCAGCCATGATCTGACAGCAGAAAAAGCAAAGGCACATGGGGAAGAGGATCAGGGTGAAGTAGAACTCAAGATCCAGGGCACCGCTGCCCAGCTGCCGGTATGGATGCTGGTAAGTGCCTATGAAGGAAATAACCGGAAGGCTTCGGAATACTGGCAGGCACAGAATCATACCTGCGGTGAGCCATATTCCGGAAGAGGTGCAGATTACATCTGGATGCCCAATCCGGTACGCACACTCAATGAAATCAACGAAGAGCATATCTCCGAAGTACGTGTAAAAGTATCGGATTCCGGCTTCAATGCAGAGCATCTGCACAATGCATGGAATTACATCAAACTGGCACGCCGCCACAGAGGACAGGGCAGCAAGTGCCTGCGTTACTACAAAGACCCGATCGCATGCGGTGCCGTGAAGAAGACAATGGACGTCAACGGCATGACACGTACCTGGTACGAATATGTACCGGCATCCTGCACAGCAGATCAGAAGTGGCCGTTAGTGGTCGTCATGCATGGCCGCGGCGGATCCGCAGAGACATTCTTCGACCTCTCCGGCATGTCACCAGTGGCGGAAGAGCGCAAGTTCATCGCTGTCTTCCCGGAGGCGGGCATTCACCAGCAGAAGAAAGACGGACTGCGCAATGTCCTGTTGTGGTGCGGTGAATACATGGGCAAGCCGGTGGACGATGTCGCATTCATCCGTGCCATGGTAAAAGATATCGAAGCAAGACTGCCGATCGATACAGAGCGTGTCTATGCCTGCGGACAGAGCAGCGGCGGCATGATGAGCGATCTGCTCAGCTATACAGCCGGTGACATCTTCGCAGCCGTGGCACCATGGTCTGCACTCCGTTCACCAAGCCGCATGTACGCAGACTTCCCGCAGAGTGAACAGATCACACCGACAATGTGGATCTATGGCGATAAGGACTTCTTATGCGCCGGCAAGGGAGAAGAAAAGATCATCCCGTTCTGCATTGAACCGGAACTGCGTTCGATCCTGTCCGAGAAGCTTGCATTCTACGGAATTGAAGAATCCGACTACCGCACATGGAAGACCGACCCGATCAGCTGGTGTGCATTCGATGATGAAGCAGGCGTACCGCTCATGGTCATCGGTCGCGTCGACAACATGGTACATGCCAACTATCCGGAACTCAGCTGGATCAGCTATGACCAGTTCCTGAGTCACTTCCGCAAAGACGCGGAAGGCAATGTCTACTACTGCGAAAGAAAAATCAACCGTAAATAATTAAGGGGAAAATAAAACATGAATACACAGTTAATTATCTGCCTGGTCATCAGTGTCTGCATCATTGCAGGTTATGTCTGGAATAAACTCTCTGTCGGTACAGTAGGATGCCTTGGCATCGTAGCATTCCTGATCACCGGCTGCATCGCTCCGAAAGATGTTCTCGGCAACATCGGCAACGCCAACCTGATTATGATCTCCAGCATGTTCATCATCTCCGAAGGCTTCAAGCGTACAAAGGCAATTCACCTTGTCGCAGACACCGTACAGCGTATCTCCAAGGGAAGCATGGTCATGGTCATGCTGGGATTCACACTGGCATCCGTCATCGCCGCAACATTCACCGGCAGTGCCGTCGCCGCATTCTGTATCGTTGCTCCGATCGTTACCGCTACCTGTGAAGAAATGAATATCAGCGTATCCAAGACGATCTTCAGCGTCGGTCTTACCTGCATCGCCGCATGCGGAATCGTCCCGGTCGGCGGCTCCCTGTCCATGCTGGCAGAACTCAACGGCTATATCGCAGCCAACGGATATGAACAGTTCACACTGGGTGTTATGGACCTGTTCAAAAGCCGCGGACTCAGTCTGGTCGCTCTGATCCTCTACTCCACATTCATCGGTTTCCGCTTCGCACCGGAAAAGCCGGTCGTTGCAACAACAGACAGCGGTGACCTGTCCAAGCGTGTCGCAAAGCACGAAGCACTGACAAAAGGCCGTGAAACAACAGCGATCCTGGTATTCTGCCTGGTTACTCTGCTGCTGGTCTTCAACACACAGATCAATAAGGTCCTCGGCGCTGCCGGCATTCAGGCATTAGCTTCCTGGGAAATCGCATTCATCGGTGCAGTCATCCTGGTCGCTACCGGCGTACTGTCTTCCAAAGAAGCATGCGGCTCCATCCCGATCGACCTCTGCTTAATGGTTGTCGGCGGTCTGTGCATGGGTACTGCTCTTGCCAACACCGGTGCTGGTGACCTCATCGGCAACGCAATCGCCGGCGTCGCTACAAAGCTTGGCAATCCGTATCTCATCGGTGCAGTCTTCTATCTGATCCCGTTCTTCCTGACACAGGTCATGCAGAACAGAACCGTTATGGCTGTCTTCGCTCCGATCGCCATCCTTGCCTGCAAGAGCATGGGTGTTGATTCCACCGGACCTCTGATGCTTGTCGCAAGCGCCTGCTGCACAGCATTCATGACACCGATGGCAACACCGACCGTACCGCTTGTCATGGGTATCGGCGGCTATGATATCAGCTCCAACATGAAGCAGTCTCTGCTTCCGGCTGCGATCCTCTCGATCGTAAATATCTTCTGGATCATGACGGTATATCCGCTTTGATCGACCCCTTTCAGGACTGCTCCGGCAGTCCTTTTTTGTTATAGGTACATACTATAAGTGCAAATATAAATGACATATTGGATTTATATCTGAATGCATGGGATACTGCAGTCATAAGAAAGAAGGTAGTACCCATGACAGATATCAGAGATCCCAAAAACTGGAGTATAGAGACAAAACAGCTTCATATCGGACAGGAACAGGCAGATCCCGCAACAGATGCCCGTGCCGTACCAATCTATGCGACGGCATCCTATGTTTTCCATGATGCAGCACATGCGGCAGACCGGTTTGGTCTGCGGGATGCAGGCAATATCTACAGCCGTCTGACCAATCCGACGGTAGATATCTTTGAGCGGCGCATTGCTGCTCTGGAGAATGGTTCTGCTGCCCTGGCAACAGCGTCCGGTGCCGCAGCGATCACCTATACATTCCAGGCACTTGCCAAAGCAGGAGAACATATCGTAGCCGCAAAGACCATCTATGGCGGCACATACAACCTGCTTGCTCATACACTTCCGTTAACATCCGGCATTACGACGACCTTTGTGGATCTGTATGAAGAAGGTGCTCTGGAAGCTGCAATCCAGGACAATACCAAGGCAGTCTTCATAGAGACACTGGGCAATCCCAATTCCAATATCGCTGATATTGAAGCCATTGCAAAAATTGCTCATGCCCATGGCATCCCGCTTGTTGTGGATTCCACTTTTGCAACACCGGTGCTGGTGCGGCCAATTGAATACGGAGCCGATATCGTCGTGCATTCCGCTACCAAGTTCATCAACGGACATGGCACAGCAGTCGGCGGCGTGATCGTGGAAGGCGGCATCTTTGACTGGAAAGCATCCGGCCGCTATCCATGGATCAGTGAGCCCAATCCCAGCTACCATGGCATATCCTTCGCCGATGCCGCATCACCGGCTGCGTTTGTAACATATATCCGTGCCATTCTGCTGCGTGATACCGGCTCCACACTGTCTCCCTTTGCGGCATTCCTGTTCCTGCAGGGACTGGAGACACTCTCTGTCCGTGTCGAACGCCATACGGAAAACGCAAAGAAGATCCTTGCATACCTCAGCAGCCATCCGCAGGTCGAAGCAGTACACCATCCTTCCATCGCCAATGAGCAGGGCTCCGAATTCTATGCAAAATACTTCCCGAACGGCGGCGGATCGATCTTCACCTTTGAAATCAAAGGCACCGAAGAAACAGCACGCAGATTTATCGATAACCTGCCGATCTTCTCCCTGCTGGCAAATGTGGCAGACGTCAAATCACTGGTGATTCATCCTGCCAGCACCACCCATTCCCAGCTGAATGAAGAAGAATTGCTGGATCAGGGAATTCGCCCCAATACCATCCGCCTTTCCATTGGTATTGAAAAAGCAGAAGACCTCATCGCTGCACTGGACAGTGCATTCCAGGCAGTTCTCTGATTGAGTTACCTGATGGATAACGTCTTACTATAAACTTTTCCGTAGTTAAGTGAATGAAACGTTTGAATTACTGAACTAAAGAATATATAGAAATTAAACGCATTTAATTATTTGGGGATACTCGTATCCTTAGAATAAACCCGTCAATGTTGATAGCATTGACGGGTTTAACATTACCATTCAGTCCAGATCACATTTTTTTCTATTTGAAGAAAATCTAATCCATCCCATAAAGATGCTTTTAAAAACTCTTCAGCACATTCGCTCATTTTAGATCTGCGTGATTTCCAAAGATAACCGTTAAACGTTTGGTCAGATTCATCTGTGAGAACCATAACAGCCTCATTTTTGTCCTTATCCCACCAGCCTTGAATAAAATAATTCCTGCCATTGTAGGAAAACAACAGTTCCTGTCCATAATTAAGCTGATCGATAAAATCAGTAATATTTCCGTTTATCATAAAGGGCCTCTTTAAAGTGTTATTTGAAATATTTCTTCATTGGTTTTGCCATTGCGATGGCTTCGCTATGTCAATTATTAGCACGGGCTTCTGAAGCGATTAACCAATAGAATCAAAAAATGATATAGCATCTATACTATATCATCAATAATATTGAAAAATAGGTTTGCCGTCTGCTGGAATGCCCTAAGTCATTCAAACAGTGCAGTGGATAGATAGCGGTCACCGGAATCCGGCAGAATGACGACGATGTTCTTGCCGGCATTGCGCTCTTCTTTTGCCAGCTGGATGGCTGCCGCAAGTGCTGCACCTGCGGAGATACCGACGAGGATGCCTTCCTTTTGTCCGATCTCTCTGCCGGTACGCAGTGCATCTTCGTTGGTAATGCGGATGATGCGGTCAATGACAGCTGGATCGGTGACCGGTGCGATGAATCCCGGACCAATACCCTGGATCTTATGAGGACCCGGTGTGCCGCCGGATAATACCGGAGAAGCATCCGGTTCTACGGCAACTACTTCAATGGATGGATCCTGTTCTTTCAGGTATTTGCCTGCTCCGCTGACCGTACCGCCGGTTCCGACACCGGCAACGAAGATATCCACCTGTCCGTCGGTATCCTTCCAGATCTCCGGACCGGTCGTTGTATAGTGGGCATAACGGTTTGCCAGGTTATCAAACTGTCCCGGTATGAATGCATTTGGTATTTCCGCAGCCAGTTCATTTGCTTTGGCTATGGCACCCTTCATGCCTTTGGCACCTTCGCTCAATACGATCTCTGCACCATAGGCCTGGATCAGCTTTCTGCGCTCAATAGAGAAGCTGTCCGGCATGACGATGATTACCCGGTATCCTTTGGATGTGCCGACGGACGCCAGACCGATCCCGGTATTGCCGGAAGTCGGTTCAATGATGACCGAGCCTTCTTTCAGAATACCGCGCTGTTCAGCATCTTCGATCATTGCCCGGGCGATGCGGTCTTTGACAGATCCTGTCACATTGAAGTATTCCAGTTTGGCAATGATCTTTGCGGAAAGATCATAATCCTGTTCGATATGTGTGAGTTCCAGCAGAGGTGTATTTCCAATCAGTTGGATCGATGATGTGTATATTCTGCTCATAAATACCTCCTGTGCTTTTATCATATACCTGGTAAACATATAAGAATAATAGATGAATAGTATACTTGGTCATAAGAAATCCTTATAATAAATGTACAAACAAAGGGATGAAACCGGTTACATATTTAATATATTCATGGTATACTGGCACCATAAGCAATGATTAAGAAGATAACATTTGCCGATATTGCGAAAAAAACCGGTTATTCGAAGGCGACGATTTCCCGGTACTTTAATCATGCCTCTGCCTTATCGGCAGAAACACAGGCAGTGATCGAACAGGCAATACAGGAGCTTGGCTATCGTGAGAATAAACTGGCACGTGTGCTGGCAAATGGAAGAACGGAGATCATTGGTGTCGTTGTTCCTTCTCTGTATATGCATTACTATGCAGACCTGCTGGAGAAGATCCTGCTGGCGGGTGAGGAACATGGCTATAAGTTTATCGTCTTCAGCAGCCAGGAAGATCGTGAGACAGAACATACGTATCTCTCGGAATTGATGGCATACAAAGTCGAAGGACTGATCATGGTCAGCCATGTGACACCGTCCGTGGAACTGGCAAAGCTTGGCATACCGGTCGTAACGATCGAGCGGGAAGACAAATATGTTAACAGTGTCAATGCGAATAACTACCAGGGCGGTCTGGCTGCGTCACAGCATCTGGCAGAGACCGGCTGTGAGGTGCTGATCCATATCAATGGCGATCTATCGACAGCTTCTCCGGCATTTGGACGGATACGGGGATTCCGGGAAACGGTGCAGAAGACCGGTCTTGCGTCCCGCGAATACCTGCAGCGTCTTGGCAATACCTATGAAGAAATACGGGATGGCATGAGCGCGATCCTGAAGGACATGGAAGAACGCTTCCCGCATAAGTGCAAGGGTATCTTTGTTTCCAACGATACCGCTGCAGGGATCCTGCTGAATCTGATCGTGCAGAAATACGGGTGTTTCCCGGATGAATTCAAACTGGTGGGATTCGATGATTCACCGATCTCACGGGAAGCCATTGTACCGTTTACCACGATTCGCCAGGATACCCGGCTGATCGCAGAAGATGCCATGGAAATGCTGATACGCAGGATCGAAGAGAGAAAAGAACATGTACCGGAGATCTCAAAGACACTGGTGCATCATGTGATCGATACAGAGCTGATCATTCGCGATACAACAAAGAAATGCATGAAAGGAACAAGGCAATGAGAGAGTGGACACGTGAAGAACGCTATGTGGCACTGGACAGAAAAGATACGGAAAAACTGCGTGCACTGCATGACAGGATCAGCCAGTCGATCTGGCGGTGTTCGTACCATGTACAGACCGTGACCGGATTACTGGGGGATACCAATGGTTTTTCATACTTTGACGGACGCTGGCATCTGTTCTATCAATGGTTCCCGTATGGTGCTGTACATGGACTGAAGCACTGGTATCATACGTCTTCTGAGGATCTTCTGACATGGAAGAATGAAGGACTGGGGATCGGACCGGGTGAATACTATGACGATAAAGGCGTATTCAGCGGCAGCGGTTTCCCGGAAGGGGATGTGCTGTATCTGCCGTATACCGGCAACCACCGCGATGAGAACTGGGTGCGCTATCCGTATCAATTGCTGGCATGGATGGACAAAGACGGTGTGATTCACAAACAGGAAGAACCGTTATGCGGACCAATTGCCGGCTATACAGAGCACCAGCGGGATCCCAAGATGTTCTTCCATGAGGGATATTACTACTTCCTGATCGGTGTGCAGAACGAAGAGAAAAAGGGCAGATTCCTGCTCATGCGTTCAAAAGAGATCCGCTCCGGCTGGCAGGTATATGGGGAATTGAACGTACGCGGATATGACGACTTCGGATTCATGGTGGAATGCCCGGATCTTGAAAAAGTCGGTGATCAGTGGCTGCTGCTGTTCTCTCCGCAGGGACTTGAACCAAAGGGTGATGAATTCCGCAATGTATATAACAATACATATTTCATCGGTCAGATGGACTTTGAACATTGTGAATTCATTCCGAATGGACCGTTTAAAGAACTGGACAGGGGACTGGATTTCTATGCGGCGCAGTGTGCCGGACAGAACATCTGGCCGAACCGTGCCGTTCTGGAAGCGTGGTTTGGCGTCAGTGATTATACCTATGAGCCGACGGCCGAAGAAGACTACTCCGGCTTACAGACCATGGCACGCATCCTGACGATTGAAAACGGTGCATTGAAACAGCGTCCGGCAGATGACTGGAAGAAGCTGGAAGAGACACTGTGCGGGGAATACTGCAATGATGCAGAGACGGAAATGCCCCGGTCAGCGGTCATCGAAGTGGAAAGCAATAATAGCGCTGTATCGCTGGACCTCTATGGTGCAGATGATCATCCCGGCTTCACGGTGGAATATGATCCGCAGAGCAGATATCTCACCATTGAACGCGGTCATATGGAAAACCAGATCAATACAAAATACGGCACCGACCGCAGAGTGCATCTTGAAAACGGACTGTCCCAGATGGTCATCTTTGCGGATGCCAGCAGTGTGGAAATCTTTGTCAATGACGGTGAATATGTACTGTCATCGCGGATCTTCCCGACTCTGCAGGAACATCTCTTCCGTCTGAAGCAGTCAGATGGGAAGACAGCATTGTACAAGGCTGCCCGCACGGTACAGGATGACTTCGTCCTGTAACCTGCTCAGCATATTAAGGGGAAATACGCTGTCAGGCGTATCAGAAAGGAGAGAAACATGGCATTAGATTATCGCAAGTGCGCAGAAGAAATCTTCAGTCATCTTGGCGGAAAAGAGAACATCGCTTCTGCAGCACACTGTGCAACACGTCTTCGTCTTGCAATTGTTGATAACAGCAAAGTTGACGTGAAAGCACTGGAAAACACAGAGGGAGTACAGGGAGTCTTCTCCAACGCAGGTCAGCTTCAGATCATTATCGGCACCGGCACAGTAAACAAGGTATACGATGAATTCATCGATATCAGCGGTGTCGCAGCCGGCTCCAAAGATGATGTCAAAGCTGCAGCTGCAGCGAACATGCCATGGTGGAAGCGCCTGGTAAAGACATTAGGTGATGTATTCGTGCCGATCCTGCCGGCAATCGTCGCAGCAGGTCTGATGATGGGTCTTGTTGAGGCACTTGGTAAAGCCATTCCGACATTCATGGCCAGTGACTGGTACGGCTTCCTGGATATGGCAGCCAATACTGCATTCGCATTCTTACCGGTACTGGTAGCGATCTCTGCTACAAAAGTATTCGGCGGAAATGAATTCCTTGGTGCTGTTATCGGTCTGATGATGGTGCATCCGGCTCTGACAAACGGCTGGGCTGCAGCAGACGGATACAAAGTCTGGTATCTGTTCGGTCAGGGAATCAAGATCGGCGGTTATGTATTAGGTCAGATCAACCAATTGGGCTATCAGGGACATGTTATCCCGGTCGTCATCGCCATATGGATCATGTGCAAGGTGGAGAAATACCTCCACGAACATGTTCCGGAGATGATCGACCTGTTCGTTACACCGTTGACGACTGTTCTTGTGACAGCGTTACTGACATTCATGATCATCGGACCGGTTTTCTCCGGTCTGGAAACGATCGTGCTCAATGCCGCAACGAAGCTGGTTGCCAACCCGATCGGTGCATGTGCAATGGGTGCTCTGTATCCGGTAACTGTTGTTATGGGTCTGCACCACATGTATAACACGATCGAACTTGGCATGATATCAAGCGTCGGTCTGAACACCTGGATGCCGATTGCTTCTGCCGCAAACTTTGCGCAGTTTGGTGCCTGCCTTGCGGTCGGTCTGAAAGCAAGAAACCAGAGAACAAAGACAATTGCGATCCCGTCCGCTCTGTCTGCTTCCCTCGGTATTACAGAGCCGGCGATCTTCGGTGTAAACATGCGCTTCATGAAGCCGTTTGTCTTCGGTGCAATCGGCGGCGCTGTTGGTTCACTGTTCGGTGCAATCTTCGGCATTGGCGCACATGCGAACGGTGTTACAGGTATCCCAGGCTATCTGATCGTTAACAATTACTTCGGATATACTGTCGTCCTGCTCGTAGCAGGCGGTATTGCATTCGCATTAACAATGCTGCTGTGGAAAGAAGATGCAGAAGACGCAGCTGCTCCGCAGGCTGATACAACTGTTCCGTCCGCAAATGCATTCAGCACAGGCAAGGGTGATGTAGTTCAGCCGGTTGCTGGCAAGATTATTCCGGCATCTGAGATCGCTGATCCGGTCTTCGCAGGAGAAGGCATGGGTCCTTCGATCGGTATCGTACCAAGCGGTGAGACGGTATATGCTCCGTTTGACGGCGAAGTCATGATGGTATTCCCGACAAAGCATGCGGTCGGTCTTACCAGCAAAGACGGTATTGAAGTACTGATCCATGTCGGTATCGATACTGTCAATATGAATGGTGAAGGCTTTGAAGCATTCGTACAAGGCGGCGAGAAAGTATCCAAGGGAGACAAACTGCTGACCTTCGATCGTGCTGCCATCAAGAAAGCCGGTTATTCCGACACAGTTATCGTTGTCCTGACAAATGGCAACAATCTGCCGGATGTAAAGAAAGCAGCCTGATTTCATTACTGACGATGAGCCCCGGATTGATGAACTCCGGGGTTTTCTTTCTGCCTTTCTGCAGTGTTTTCCTGTATACTGTACAAGGCTGTTGGGAGGCATATATGGGCTATATTATGGATCTCAGAAAGATCGTAGGTCACCGCACACTGATCCAATTGGGTGCCAGTGTGATCCTGGAAGATGCACAGGGAAGAATATTGCTGCAGAAACGCGCAGATACCGGGGCATGGGCGTATCATGGCGGCTCCGTAGAACCGGATGAAGCAGTGGAAGAAACAGCGTGCCGGGAGTGTATGGAAGAGACCGGACTGATCCCTGATGCACTGGAATTCTTTGGCATCTATTCCGGTAAGAATATGCATTATATCTATCCCAACGGGGATGAAGTATCCAATGTGGATGTGGTATTCCGCTGTACAAAATGGCATGGCACATTGAAGCAGCAGGATGGCGAAGTTACAGCATTGTGCTGGTTTGACAAAGCACATATGCCGGAAAATCTGTTTGAGCCAAACAGAATGGCATTGGATGACTGGATGAAGCGATAACGAGGGAAGTATGAAGAAATATAAAGTACTGGCAGCGGATATTGACCGTACACTGCGGGGAGATGACAGAGCATTTGGTCCGCTCAGCAGAGAAGCCATGCAGAGACTGCATGCGGACGGTGTAAAGATCGGACTGGCATCCGGCCGTCCCATCTGGCAGAATCTCAAAAAACATGCGGAAGAATGGGAGCTGGGATTCCCGTTTGACTTCCTGATCGGTTTAAACGGCGGTGAGATCTATGATGAACATACCGGAAAGACGATCAAGCAGAATCTGCTGGAACCGGATACGATCCGCTATATTATTGAACAGATGGAACCGACCGGCTGTAATCCCTTCGTTTACCGGGAAGGCTATATGCTGGCACGGTGGGATGATGAACTATTGCGGGCAAGTGCAGCACGCAACAAGAATGAGTCCCGGGTGGTGAAGGATCTGAGTGAATTATGGTCGGAACCGATCGGGAAACTCATGTACCGGACACATTCCGCCGAAGAAATGGACAGTATCGTTGTCCCGCTTGCAAGAACCATTGAGAATGAGACATTCTTTGCATTCAAGACACGGGTGGATCTGCTGGAATTCCAGGACCGCCGCAATCATAAGGGCAATGGTGTGAAGGCTTGGTGCGAAGCAAACGGCTATACGATGGACGATGTCATTGCATTCGGCGATGCAGAGAATGACCTCGAAATGATGCGGATGGCGGGATACAGCGTATGCCTCTGCAATGGCATGGAAGAGAACAAGCGCATCGCGGATGCAGTAACGGAATACCCGGCCGGGGAGGATGGATTTGGCAGATGGATCCTGAAGCACTGGTATGGGGAAGAACGGTGAGAGAATGAGTGAAGGAAATTTCACCAGAGGTCCGATTCTCGGGCCTTTGTTAAAATTTGCTGTCCCGGTCATTGCGGCCATGTTTCTGCAGTCGCTGTATGGCGCAGTGGACCTGATGATCGTTGGCCAGTATGCGGAAAGCGCGGATGTATCTGCGGTATCCACCGGGACACAGATCATGCAGACAGTCACATCGGTGATCGCCGGTCTTGCCATGGGCATGACGATCCTCATCGGACAGAAGATCGGAGAAGAAAAGCCGGACGAAGCAGGAAAAGCCGTTGGTACAGGCATCGTTTTCTTTGCGGCACTGGCAGTTGTATTATCCGTTGTCATGGTATGGAATACGAAGGGCATTGCGTCACTGATGCATGCACCGGCAGAAGCAATGGATGCGACCTGCGGCTATATCCGCATCTGTTCTATGGGACTGTTATTCATCGTGGCATATAACCTGCTTGGTGCATTGTTCCGCGGCATTGGAAATTCCCGCATCCCGCTGATCTCTGTAGCCATAGCAGCGGTATGCAATGTGGCAGGTGATCTGCTGCTGGTGCGGGGCATGCACATGGGTGCTTCCGGAGCAGCCCTGGCAACGGTCATTTCCCAGGGAATCAGCGTAGTATTATCCTTCCTGGTTATACGAAGGATCCATATGTCCTTTACGCTGAGGATGAAAGATATCCGCTATGATGCATCTGTGACAGGAAGGATCCTGCACTTCGGCATACCGATCGCACTCATGGACTTCCTGGTAGGACTCAGTTTCCTGGTGATCCTTGCGATAGTCAATTCACTGGGTCTTGAAGCCAGTGCCGGTGTCGGCGTAGCAGAAAAAGTATGTGCATTCATTATGCTTATTCCATCCGCATTCGGCCAGTCCATGGCTTCCTTTGTAGCACAGAACTACGGAGCAGGAAAAATGGACCGTGCCTATGCGGCACTTCGCTATGGCATCCTGACATCCTTTGCCGTAGGATGCGTCATGGGTTGGCTGTCCTTCTTCCATGGCGATATCCTTTGCAGCATCTTTACGAAGGATCCTGCCGTCATGATGCAGGGATGGCAATATCTCAAAGCCTATGCAATTGACTGCCTGTTAACCGCATTTATCTTCTGCTATATCGGCTATTTCAATGGCTGCGGCTATACCCGCTTCGTCATGATCCAGGGCATCATCGGTGCCTTCTGCGTACGTATCCCGGTTTCCTGGCTTATGTCCAGAGTATTGCCGGTATCCCTGTTCCGCATCGGTCTTGCCACACCGGCATCATCTCTGGTGCAGACCATTCTCTTTGTAATATATCTGCACGTTGTGATTCCACGCAGAAACAACGCTGCACATCAGGAGGATATATGAAGAAAACACAGCTTACACGATCACTGGCCTATGCAATGGTATTTGCTATGCCGCTTGCATCCTGCAGTGCAAATTCCGCATCATCCGCGCAGAATGAACCTGTTTCCGAAGCAGATGAAAAACCGGCCGAAGACACACCTGTTTCTGCCGATGCCATCGCTTTTGCAGAAGCAACCATGCTGTCAGAAGCAGACATTCTGCATATGCTGGAAGATAGAGGCTTTAAAGATACCCTGGTCACGACTTCATTTGATACGGATGGAAACGGCACAGAGCCGATCGAAGTCACTTCTTCGGATGCACGCCACCCGGTATATGAAGCAAATTATGTATCACCTAATGGAATGGTCTGGGTCGTTTCCGTCACCCTTGACTCCATTATGGCAAATCCCATTTCCTATAATATGAAGGCCGGTGATGCCGCAATGACTGTTCTCGTGGAACGTGATTCATTCATCCAATATGATGAAACAGCCAGACAATTCATTACCCAGACATTGTCAGAATCTTCCCTTATCATCCGAAAAGCAGACAGGATCGATGCAGATACGCTGTCTGCTGTAACACAGGAAGATCTTTCATCCGATCAATAGTATGAATACTGCATGAAAATGATTTCGGAAACGAAATCATTTTCATTTGCGGCAGGGTATCGTATCAAGTATAATCATCAAGGTACCTAACAAAATAATGGAGGACAGAGATGGAAGCGAAAGATTCTCTGACAAAACAGTTTTTCCGGACAGTCCGCATCCTGCATGCAGTAGGCGGTCCGGAGTATTCACAGCAGCGTGTTCTGCGTCTTCTGGCGGATGGCGAAATGAAGCAGAAAGACCTGCAGGAACAATTGAATATCAAAGCGGGAAGCCTGAGTGAACTGCTCACAAAACTGAGCAGTAAGGGCTGTATCGTAAAAGAAAAAAGTGATGCGGACCGTCGGGTATGGGTGCTGAAGATCACCGATGAAGGACGAAAAAAAGCCGCGTTGTTTGAAGAAACGAAGGATGAACGGCTGTTTGCACCGCTCAGTGAAGAGGAACGGGTGCAGATGAAGCAGATGCTGGCACGGGTGCTTGCATATCACACTGAGGAACATGTATGAAACTGATTGGATCCTATCTGTATAAATACCGCGGCGTGGTATTGCTGGCAATCTTTATCAAGCTGATCGGCACAGTGACAGAGCTGTTATTGCCGTCGATTCTGGAACACATCATTGATGATGTCGTTCCATCCGGACAATTGTCCCAGGTGCTTTTGTGGGGACTGGGAATGTTTGCGGCTGCAGTGGCATGCCGGCAATTGAATGTCATGGCAAACCGCAGAGCCATTGATAATGCGCATAAGATCAGCTATGAAGTGCGTCAGAAACTGTTTGAAAAGACATTATCGCTGGAAGGGGCACAGTTTGATGCGATCGGACTGCCCAGTCTGATCTCCCGTATGACCAGTGACAGCTACAATGTGCAGTCGGCTGTGCAGCAGGCACAGAGCCTGTGCGTACGTGCACCGATGATGCTGGTGGGCGGCGTGATCGTAGCAGGCATGATGGACTTTGAACTGACAAAGATCATGCTGGTGATCCTGCCGATTCTGATTGCAATTGTCCTGTTTGTATCTTCGAAGGGAATTCCCATGTATTCCAAAGTACAGGGAAAGCTGGATACCGTGGTGCGTATCATGCGTGAAAATATCACTGGTATCCGTGTCGTCAAGGCATTAAGCAAAGAAGCAAGGGAAATCGAGCGTTTCCGCGGCGTGAACCGGGAAATGACAAAGAGCGATATCGATGCGGCCATGGTCATGGCATTGCCGGGACCATTGATGCAATTGTTTTTGAACATTGGTCTGTCTGCCGTCGTCTTCTATGGGGCATACCGGGTCAATCTTGGAGAGATCCGTCCCGGTGTTATTCTGGCATTTCTGACCTATTTCAATATGATCGCCATGGGTGTCATGGGTATGAACCGTATCTTTATGACCATGAGCAAGGCTTCTGCCAGTGCAGACCGTATTCGCTCTGTCATGGAGACACCGTCAGAGGAACTCCCTGAGATCATGACGGATGAAACTGCCAAAGGCGGTCATATCGTCTTTGATCATGTTAGTTTCAGCTATGGAAAAGAAGGCGGCACGGCTTCCGACTTTGCCGGCACAGGCCGTGAGAAAGCATTGGATGATATCAGCTTTGAGATCAAAAAAGGCGGTTCCCTCGGCATTATCGGTCCGACCGGATGCGGAAAGACAACGATCATTAACCTGCTCATGCGCTTCTATGTACCGGATGAAGGCACGATCACCATCGATGACCAGAACGTCCTGCTGTATGACCGCAAGGAACTGCGGGATAAGTTCGGTACGGTATTCCAGAATGACATGATCTTCATGGATACCCTGCATGGGAATATCGACTTTGGCAGAGATCTGGAAAACAGTGCCATCGAAGCAGCTGTGCAGGAAAGCCAGGCATATGAATTTATCGAAGAACTGGAAGACGGACTGCAGTATGAAGCAGCCATTAAAGGTGCCAACCTGTCCGGCGGACAGAAACAGCGCCTGTTTGTGGCACGTGCACTGGCAGCGCGTCCGGAGATCCTGGTGCTGGATGACAGCTCCTCTGCCCTGGATTACAAGACCGACGCAGCCATGCGCAATGCCATCAAGAAGAACCATGGCAACACAACATTGATCATGATCGCACAGCGTGTATCCAGCGTCATGAATCTGGATCAAATTCTTGTACTCGATGACGGACACTGCATTGGGTATGGAACGCATGAAGAATTATTGAAGACCTGTGACACCTATCGGGAGATCTATGAAGTCCAGATGGGTGCCATGGCGGAATAGGAGGTAATGATATGCCTGGAAAAGGAGACCGCGGCGGTAAAAAAGAAAAACCAAAGGATGCCCGCGGTACACTGCGCCGTATTCTGAAATATCTTGCCGAATACCGCCTTGCTGTATTTGTACTGTTTCTTTGTGCTGTATTAAGCAATCTGGGCAACCTGCTTGGTCCGCGTTTTGCCGGCAAAGCCATTGGTGTAGCGGAAGCCGGTGCGAAGCAGGGCGTCGGTATGGTCGATATGGACCTTGTACTGCACTATACACTGATCATGCTGGCTGTGTATGTCGGCTCCAATATCCTGTCTTTCCTGGTGACGATTGGAATGAGCCGTGTCGGCAAGCATATTGCCGAAAATATGCGCAGGGATGTATTTGAAAAACTGATGCGCATGCCGGTCAGTTACTTTGACCGCAACCAGGCCGGCGATATCATCAGCCGTGTATCGTATGATATTGATGTGGTATCGACCAGTCTCTGTACCGATCTGATCCATATCATGACCAGTCTGATCACTGTTGCCGGCAGCTTCACCATGATGTGCATCATCTCTCTTCCATTAGTCGCATGCATGATCTTCACCATCCCGGTATCGATCCTGTTCACCCGGCGCATGAGCCGCATTACGCGTCCCCTCTATGCCGAAAGAAGCCGTTCCTACGGCATCATGAATGGCTATGCAGAAGAAATGTTCACCGGTCAGAAAACGATCCTTGCCTATGCACGGGAAAAAGAAACAGCCGAAGACTTCTCAAAGATCAACCGGCGTGCAGCTGAGGCATATAAGAATGCGGATGGCAAGGGCATGACCATGGGACCGACCATCGGAATGATTTCCAACTTTGGCTTAGCGGCCATCGGTATGGGCGGAGCAGTATTGTATATGTATGGCATTGTCGGCCTTGAAGCAATTTCCAGCTTTGTCCTATACAGCCGCAAATTCTCCGGACCGATCAATGAGATCTCCAATATTATCAATGAGATCCTGAGTGCACTTGCGGCCAGTGAGCGTGTCTTCCAGCTGCTCGATTCCCCGGAAGAGACAGCGGATCTTCCCGAAGCAGTCGAACTGGAAGACTGCAAAGGGGATGTCGAAGCCGATCATGTCAGCTTCGGCTATCTGCCGGACAAAACCATTCTTCATGACCTCAGCTTCCACGCTGAACCCGGTCAGACGATTGCCATCGTCGGACCCACCGGTGCCGGCAAGACAACGATCATTAACCTGTTAATGCGCTTCTATGACATCGATACCGGTGAGATCCGCGTCGATGAGAAGCCGCACCGGGAATACACGATGAAGAGTCTGCGCAAGAACTATTCCATGGTTCTGCAGGATACATGGCTGTTCCAGGGAACGGTCTATGACAACATTGCCTATGGCAAGGAAAACGCCACCCGCGAAGAAGTCATCGCCGCTGCCAAAGCCGCAAAGATCCACGGCTATATCATGCGTCTTCCCGACGGCTACAACACCATCATCTATGAGGACGGCGGCAATATTTCCAAAGGACAGAAGCAGTTGCTTACCATTGCCAGAGCCATGTTATATAACACCAACATGCTTATCCTGGACGAAGCTACCAGCAACGTTGATACCAATACGGAGCGGGAAGTCCAGAAAGCCATTCGTTCACTGATGAAAGGCAAGACCAGCTTCGTCATTGCCCATCGTCTTTCTACGATCCAGAACGCCGACCGCATCCTGGTCGTCAACGAAGGCGATGTCGTGGAACAGGGCACACATGATGAACTCATGGCACAGAAGGGTTTCTACTATAAGCTCTACGCCAGTCAGTTCCAGTAAGATCACAGCAGGCCATCTGGTCTGCTGTTTTTACATGGTAATTTCACCACTATACGTGTCAAAACCGCACCGAACAACGAACCCGCAGATGATATGATGGAATCAGTATATGATTCATGCAGGAAGGAGTACAAAATATGCTCAGAAAGATCATGACAGCCATGATGGCAATCGTGCTTTTGCTTTCAATGCACCAAATTCCAATGCATGCGGAAGAGGAACCGCAGGAGACAGCACCCATGCTGGGAACGGGAGATGTTTCAGGAACGTATGGAGATCTGACATATGAGATCTATTACGACATGGGAGATGCCGTTATCACCGGATGCAGTAAATCGGCTGTATCCGTGGATATCCCCGAAGAGATCGAAGGCTATCCTGTAACGGAAATCTACATAGCTGCTTTTAAAGACTGTACGGAATTGGTAAAAGTAACAATGCCTGCGACGATTCGCCGCATTGAGCAATATGCCTTTGAAAACTGCACCAGTCTTACGGATATTACTTTGACAGACAGCGTTAACTTTATCAGTTACCGGGCATTTTACGGATGCAGTTCCTTAAAGAATCTGACAATTCCAGAAACAGTAACCTATATAGGGGATAATGCATTTACCGACTGCACCAGTCTTGAAAGTATTAATATTCCAAATCGCGTCCAGTCAATTGGCGCTGAAGCATTTAAGGGTTGTTCCAGTCTCTCAACCGTATCCATTGGAACAGGAAAAACCAGTCTGACAAGTATTGGATGGAGTGCATTCGATGGCTGCATGAGCCTTACAGAGTTTACGGTACCTGCAAATGTTACATCATTAGGACAATATGCATTTTATGATTGTTCTTCATTGAAATCCGTAACAATCAACGGAAAACTCAATGAAATCAAAGATTATGTGTTTAACTGCTGCACCAATTTGGAAAGTGTGAATATTCCGGAAACGGTCACAAGTATTGGACTCAGGTCATTTTTCCGATGCTCAAGTCTCAAGAATATTACAATTCCCGAAAGTGTAACAAGTATCAACGATTTTGCATTTGAAAACTGCAGCAGCCTGTGCTCGATCCGGGTGCCAGAGGCGGTAACAGTGATTGAGCCATATACATTTGCGGATTGCAGCGGCCTGGAAAACGTTACTCTGGGAAACCAAACTACGGAAATCGGCGATAATGCTTTTTACAGATGTGAAAGCATGACAAGTATCAACCTGCCGGATGGGCTTCATACGATTGGAGATAATGCATTTGCCGGCTGTGAACGGTTGACAGACCTGCAGATTCCTTCCAGTGTATCGGCAATTGGAGATGCCGCATTCAGCTGGTGCTATAGTCTGCAGGGGACTTTCGTAATACCGGATGGGATCACAGCGATAACAGATAGTATGTTCAGCAGTTGCAAAAATCTTACCGGTATTCAAATTCCTGCTTCCGTAACGAGTATCGGTGATGGTGCTTTCTACAACTGTCTTAAGCTTGAAACCATTGCAATTCCGGAAGGCGTCCCTGAAATCAAGCCCTCAACTTTCAGAGACTGCGAATTATTGAATAATATCCGCCTGCCGCAATCACTAAACGCTGTAGGACTCATGGCCTTTCTCAATTGTACCAATTTGACAACAGTCTATTATTCTGGAACAAGAGACCAGTGGAAGCAGATCACGATTGATGACTATAATGAACCGCTGTTGAATGCAAATATCATCTGTGTCAGTGTACCGGTAACCGGTGTATCTCTCAATAAAACGGAATTAAACATGAAGAAAGGGGAAACAGAGGCATTAACTGCATCTGTTATACCGGGGAATGCGGATGAAAAGAGCGTAACATGGACATCAAGTAATGAGGCTGTTGCAAGTGTTGATGCGAATGGAAAAGTGACAGCTGTTAAGAGCGGTACAGCAATTATTACGGTTAAGACCAATGATGGTGGGTATACCGCAAAATGCACAGTTACTGTCACAACACCGGTCACAGGTGTATCACTCGACAGGACAGCATTAACACTGTTTGAAGAAGATAGCGCAGTCCTGACAGCAGCAGTATCGCCGGCAGATGCAGATGACAAGCATGTCGTATGGTCTTCCAGTGATGAGGCAATTGCCGCAGTAGATAACAATGGCAAAGTCACAGCAATCAAAGCAGGTACAGCAGTGATCAAAGTCTCAACTGCAGACGGCAGTTTTACAGCTGAATGCAATGTGACGGTCCGTGAAAAAGGCTCCGTCATCTTTGTGACTGGAGTAGAACTGAATAAGACGGAACTCACACTCAGAGTCGGAAAGAGCGAAACACTGATCGCAACCGTATTGCCGGAAGATGCAGAAGATAAGTCTGTCACATGGTCCTCCAGTGATCCGTCTGTTGCAACGGTAGATCAAAACGGCAAAGTTACTGCAGTAGCAGATACAGGTATTGGAAATCCTGCGTCTGCAGTCATCACCGTTACGACAAACGATGGCAGTTATACTGCGTCCTGCACTGTCGCAGTCGAAGATCCAATCAACGGCTTCGTAAGAAGACTGTATAAGTTATGCTTCAATCGTACCGCTGATCCAGGCGGATTCAGGCAATGGACAACTGGTCTTCGCACAAAGAAGAACACAGCAGCTGCTACAGTACGATTCTTCTTCACATCGCAGGAGTTCAAAAACCTGAAGCTGAATGACGATGCATTTGTAGAAATGTGCTATCAGGTCATGATGGACCGTGCAAGTGATGCAGGAGGAAAGAAGAACTGGGTATCCAAACTGGATATCGGAATGTCACAGACATATGTATTACGAGGGTTCATAGCCAGCAGAGAGTTCTCAAAGATCTGTGCTGATTATGGTATTACAGTAGGATCGATCAGTCTTACAGAACCAAGGGATAAGAATCAGGGAATTACGGAGTTTGTATCGCGCTGCTACAGTGAAGTACTTGGACGTAAGGCAGATACAGGCGGACTGAATGACTGGTGTAACCGTATCCTGACCGCATCGAGCAGAAAGCAGGCAGCGATTAACACAGCGTCTAATGGTTTCTTCCATAGCGAAGAATATATGAACAAGCATACGAGCAATGATCAGTATGTACGTACACTGTACAGAACATTCTTAGGCCGTGAAGCAGACCAGGGCGGATACAATGACTGGATGAACAAACTCAGGACTGGCACATCCAGAGACAGTGTTATGAAGGGCTTTGCCAACAGTACAGAGTTTGCCAACATCATGGCAAAGTACGGAATTAAATAATAAGCTCATAACAAGCTATGAACAGCAGACTGTAATTGGTCTGCTGTTTTTTGTATTGTCAAATCAACACATAACCATGTCAAACGTGCAACAAGAACAAATCGTATTCTTTTTATAATTTAATTAGGTTATTTCGCGGTTCCTAGCGGAAAAAGGGGGCATCATGATAGGAAAGAGATTTTTACAGTTTTTATTGTCCATTTTTCTTGCATGTACAGTATTTGTACAGCATCCTGCTGCAGTAAGAGCAGAAGGCGGAAGTTTTGAGGTGGTTTGTGCTTTACAGGATGACCATGTAAAAGCAGAAAAAGATGGCACTGCCAGATTGGAGGTGACCGTTAATTCATGGGATGATCTGGATTCTGCGGATATCTCGCTGCAGTGGTATCTGGCGAGCTATAGCCCCGATGGAATGGAACTTATGGCATTGGAAGGTGAAACCAATCCGGTCCTTCTTTTAAGCAATGTCACGTCAGAGGACGAATACCATTGTGTTGGTACGGATTCACTCGGTAACCAAAGCGAAGCGGTTTTCTACGTGAGACGTTGGACTTCTTTCGACTCGTCCCTTGAAGGTGAAACAAACAGGACTGTAGCACCGGGGTCCTCTGAAACGATCCATATCAATGTTGAGTCGGAATCTCCGGTAACGTTCACCTGGTCCAGACAATATAAGGATTTTGATCCTGAAAGTCAGAGTATTCAAGTAATAAGTGAAACGATCGATAATGAAACGGATACACTTGTTTTGGAAAACATAGCAAGAACCGAACAAATCTATGTGCATATACAGGGAGATGAAAGTGACGAATGGTATTGTGTAGACATTGATGTTGAGAACCATCTTGAAATTGATCAATACCCATATTATTTCCCTGTTGGTCTAGGTGAAACAGCAAATCTGTTTGTAAATACGGCTGCAGATGATCTGACGGATGTGCAGTACTATTGGTATCGTGTGGATACCGAAACATATAAAGAAACATACATAGAAAACGTGAATGGATCAACGTATACGACTTCTCCTGTAAACAGCGAACAGTTATACAGGGTATATGTAATTGATAAGTATAAAAATGAGGAAAATATCACTTTATCTGCGTTCCCTGAGAATAATTTCAGCGTTTCGGCCAGAGGCGATACGTTCCTTCAGTTAAAACCTGGTGACAGCGTTGAACTCGGTGTAGATGTCAGCTGCAATGATTCTTCAAAAGTCTCTTATTACTGGGAGTTAATGATTGATAGTGAAGGTGCTGATTTAGAAAGAATTGATGGAGCAGTATCAGATACATATATCTTTGAAAACTTCCAGAAAAAGTGTCAGATTCGCTGCGTTGTGAATGATGGATATGGTAATACAGACAGTGTTACATTCTATCTTAACTATGATAATAATTTTCATTCATATCAGGAAAGCACAGATATTTATGTTCCTTATGGCGAATCGACAACACTTCATGTTATTACTGAAGGGGATGATCTTTCAAAGGCTACATATAATTGGGAATATAACGGAAATACTATCACAAATAACTCAGACACTTTTACGATTGAAGGAGTGACAACTTTCTCTATTGTTAACTGCCAGATATTTGATGGATATGGAAATGAAGCATATTTGACATTCTACGTTCATGTAGAAAATAATTTCTCTGCATATCCGGTTCAGGAGAATTTTGAAATCGAACAGGGAGACGATGCGACGATGGAGATGTCAATCTCTGCGGATGATACATCGGATATGAAGATCCAATGGTATGTGCTGAAATACAATGCAGAATGGGATTATAACGAATACCACGAAATTGAAGGGGCGGCTGAAGCATCCTATACAGCAATAAATGTACAGGAAGATACAACCTATTATTGCCATGTTGCGGATAAGTATAATAATTCTTCTGACGCATATTTTCAGATTATGATTGCTGAAGATAAAACAGGGTATATCGACTATGCCGGAAAGGATAGTATTTACCTCAAACCTGGTGAAAGCGGAAAACTGGAGATAATTGGTAATAATTTTGATCCGCCGGATCAGGTGACATGGACGATTGAGTATTTCAGTTCCATATCATATCCAGAAGAAGGAACGAAAATAACGGTTGATGAAAATGGAACCGTTACAGCTGGAACTATGTATGGAAATGGGGTTGTGACTGCGCACGGCCCCAAGAATGATTTGAAATTTAATGTTTACGTCTATGCTGAACCTGAAGGCATTGAGTTTGAATACGAAAAGGAAAGGTATGTGGTAAATGCACGATCGAACGGGGTAAAAGTGTATGCATACTGTACACCTGGAGAAGCACATTATGCACCAATTACCTATAGTGTTTCAAACCCTGAAATTGCAAATATAACCGAAGATGGATATTTGACCGGAAAATCTGCAGGAACGACAGAGGTAATCGTATCTTATGGGGATGTCTCAGCTTCAAAAGAGGTGCTGGTACTGGATGGGGAATATGCAGATTATGTACAGACCGGGGATGCGCAGTATTATTTTTCTGATTCTTCTGCATTTCTGTTTGTAGGCGATAATTATCCTATTGAGTTTGTTCTCAGGTCGTATCAGGATTCCAGCAAAAGAGAGTTTAAAGATGAAACTATAAAGATTGATGTCAGTGATCCGTCAGTGATCCGATTAAATGAAGACAGTACTGTTACAGCCCTTAAGGTTGGAGAGGCGAAAGTAACAGCAACAATAACAAATGGAAAACAGGCATCGTACGATATGACTGTCAGTGAAGAACCGACAGCAATCAGTTTCCGGGAAGATGCGGAATATCGGCTGCCGGACTATGCGAGCTATAGAAACCTGTTTGATTCAGAGAATAGTTATGTCACACTATCACCTGCCGATATTTCTCCTTCAGCGTTTGTTTATACATCGTCTGATCCTTCTGTCATAACAGTCTATGATAACGGAGGACTGTCTGTTAGAGGAACGGGAGTAACAGATATTACGGTAACGTCCAAAGTAGATGAATCAGTCACAGCGACACACCAGTTCGAAGTTTATGCGTCGTCTGCCCCGACATCCATGACAAAAAAGGATGTACCAGGTACTCTGTATGCCAACTATATGTACCTTCTTGATGTTACGTATGGATCTGAAGAAGTCAATCCTGCAACAGATTGGAAGCTGGAAACTGACTCTGATGATGCTATTGCCAGGTTAAGCAAGTTTTACTCTGCTGAAGATTCTCATGAGGCTATAGTATTCGTCTACGGTCCCGGAAATATTAAGTTAACGGCTACAAGTCAGGCGAATCCCGAACTGACACAGGTATTTGAGTTTAATGTAGTGGACGGAGATGAGCCCCTGGAAAACTACAGCAAATCATTCATACTGAGTGATCCGGAAACTCGTGAACTTCTGGGAAGGGATATGGATGAATACTGTCTGGAACTTGGAAAACCATATGCACTGACATTAGGCTATGACAGTACCTGGGCAGTCCCGTTTAATGATCCGGAAAACAATTTCTTCCATGAAGTAAACTATCAGAAAGAGTTTTTTGAACAGACTACATTAATGGATACTGCTCAGGATCCAAGCTCAGGATATGGCAGAGATGATGACCCCGGGCATGTAAGTGATTCAGATTTTGTGGTATTCAAACCTGTTAAAACAGGAAGTGATGTTTTTACATATCGAGGCAAGACAATTAAGTTTACGGTTGTTGATAAGGTTGTGGATGTCGAAGTAGAAACAGAAGAAGCTTTGATCTCCAATGAAGGCAATGTCGACGAAGAAATCATTGACGCACTGAGTGACGCAGGTGACCTCGGCCTCGGCGACGCACTGTCCGAAGCGGTCGATACAACGGAGATACTGAAAGCAACAGAAGTCCCGGAAAATGCAGAGAAGCTGGTCGTCACAACGTACTTTGACATCAAAGCAGAAGGCTATGAGAAAAACGAAGAAACCAATTCGGCAACGCTCTCTCTGGATATTACTCCGATGTATGAAGTCAAAGCTGTCGATGCAAACGGAGAACAGATTGGTGGCATCCTAGTAACAGGCACTGTCATGATCAATGAACCGATAACACTGCGGATTCCGGTCGGTACAGCATTTGATGGCTATGAAAAAGTATTCATCAAGCATATTAAGGACGATGGTTCTGAAAAGGTCTACGAAGGAACTGTTGAAGCCGGCTATGTCGTCTTTGAGAATCTGGATGGATTCAGCAAGTTTGTCATCTCTTCCGAACCTTTCCATGAGCATGAATACGGTGAACCTGCATATGAATGGTCTGAGGATTACAGCAGTGTTACTGCGACAGCTGTATGTAAGACAGATGCTTCGCATATCGTCAAAGAAACTGTACAGACAACGGTCGAGACAATCGACGCAACATGCGAAACAGCAGGAAGTACGACTTACATAGCGACATTCACCAATGAGCTCTTCAGCGAACAGACAAAAGTTGTTGAGATTCTTGCACTTGGCCATAAGTACGGTGAACCGACCTATGAGTGGTCAGCGGACAATAGCAGCGTGACTGCCAAAGCAGTGTGTGAACATGATGCAAATCATGTAATCACAGAGACTGTACAGACAACTGTCACAACAGTTGATGCAACATGCGAAACAGCAGGAAGCACAACCTACACAGCGACATTCACCAACGAACTGTTTAGCGAACAGACGAAGACTGTTGAGATTCCTGCACTCGGTCATAAGTATGGTGAACCGTCATATGAGTGGACGGAAGACAACAGCAGTGTTACCGCCAAAGCAGTCTGCGAACATGACGCTAGCCATGTCATCACAGAGACAGTACAGACAACATCTGAAACGATTCCGGCAACGGAAGACAAGGATGGAAGTACAACATATATTGCTGTATTCACGAATGAACTGTTCGAGACACAGACAAAGGTCATTGTCATTCCTGCAACAGGCCCTCAGACGATTCATGTGACAGGAGTGGAACTGAACAAGACGGAACTCACACTCAGAGTCGGAAAGAGTGAAACACTGATTGCAACTGTATTACCGGAAGATGCAGAAGACAAATCTGTCATATGGTCTTCCAGTGATCCAAGTGTTGCTAAAGTAGACGCCAACGGCAAAGTGACAGCGGTGGCAGATACCGGTATCGCGGATCCTTCCAAAGCAGTGATCACTGCGACTACAACAGATGGCAGCTACACAGCTTCCTGTACTGTAATGGCAGAGGACCCAATCAATGCCTTTGTACGCAGACTGTATAAACTTTGCTTCGATCGTACCCCAGATAGAGGCGGCTTCAATACATGGACGACGCAACTGCGGACGAAGAAATGGCATGCCGCATTTGTAGTTGAAATGTTCTTCCTCAGCATGGAGATGGAAAATAAGCATCTGCCGGATGAGGAATGGGTGGAACGATGCTATCTTGTCATAATGAACCGTAAAGCGGATGAAGGCGGTAAGAAATACTGGTTATCAAAACTGGAAATTGGTATGTCAAAATCATATGTTATCAAGGGACTCATCTGCAGCACAGAGTTCAAGAGAATCTGTGATGACTATGGTATTATCGTTGGAACGATTGAAGGGGTTGAACCAAGAGACGTGAACCAGGGCATAACAGAGTTCGTATCACGGTGTTATAAAGAGGTATTAGGACGTAAAGGAGATCCAGATGGGTTGAATTACTGGTGTGAGAAGATCGTCTTTGTATCAAACAAGAAACAGGCGGCGATCGATACAGCATCCCATGGGTTCTTCCACAGTGCCGAATATCTCAACAAACACACCACCAATGATCAGTATGTACGCACACTGTACAGAACGTTCTTGGGTCGTGAAGCAGATACAGGCGGATACAATTACTGGATGAACAAGCTGAAGGCTGGTACATCCAGAGACAGTGTATTAAATGGATTTGCTTACAGTGCAGAGTTTGCCAACATCATGGCAAAGTATGGAATCAAATAACTGATATAGACGTAAATGAGGATGGAGTGTTGCTCCATCCTCATTTATTTGAATATGTCAGGTAATTGATACGCCTCAGATTCCGTGTATCATGCTGTCAAAGAAGCGTTTGCGTGCATCTTCACGGTAATTGCGGCTGATGGGAATACGGGTGCCATTCTTCAGAACAAATTCCATATGATCCAGTTCCTGAATGGCATGTATACATACCCAGTATCCCTGATGACAGTGTATGAAATACTTTTCCAGTTCAGCTGGAATCAGATCAGCGGGCCGCCGGTAATCGGAATATGTCATATCTTCACAGTAGACATGACTCTTACGACCGACTTTGCTGATATACAGAATCTGGGGGATTGGGATGACATGGGATGTGCCTTTTTCCCGGGTAATAATGGAAGGGACAACTGTTCTGTTCGCATCCAGCGATGATAGTGCTTTTGTCATGGCAGCCGGGAAGAACTGATCGGCTGTTTTCTTTACGACAAACCGGATATGCTCTGCCTCATAGACCTCTGGTGCATAATCGATATAACTGGTCAGGAAGATAATACGGCACAGAGGAAGATACTGATTGAGTCTTTTTGCCAGTGTGATGCCGTCCTCTCCATCCATTTCTATATCCAGTACAGCAATTTCAGGACTGTAGCCATTCTGTTCGATTTCATGAATCAATTCCTCGGCACTATGAAAAAGCTTCGCGGAATACTTCCGTTCATGCTGTTTCATCTCTGCATCAACACGCTGGCTGGCAGTCTGCAGATGCACGCTGTTGTCGTCACAGATCGCAATTCGTATCATGTTTTATTCACCTGCTGTCTTTACTACGACCTCAGTATAAAACATATTTTCTTCTCTGTGGGAAGTGAACTGTCCATCGTATTTCTCGGCAATACCGGAAAGAATGGTAAATCCCACACCGCGGTCCAGTTCCGCAATACGCCGCTGCTTTTTCTCTGTCAGCTCTTTCATGGAATTCCTGCATTTGATCGTGAGATATGGCGCTTTATAAAGGGTATGTAATGTAATAGAAGCATCCGGGATATCTTTGCACGCTTCCATGGCATTATCCAGGATATTTCCATAGATGCAGATTAGATCGGGATCACTGATATCCAGTCCGAAGGGGAGATGAATGCTCGTTTCCAGGGTAATGCCACGTTTTTCAATATCTTCAAACTTCTTATCCAGATAACTGGCAATAACGGTATTGCGGCAATCTGCCAGACGGATCGGCGGTGTCTTCTTCGCACTCAGTTCATGAACATATTGGGATGCGGAATCAAACTCACCATTGTCCAAGAGAGAACGGATCGCCAGGATATGATTATCGATATCATGACGCATCTTGCGGATATCGGTATAGGTGGATGCCAGCTGTGTATAGTAGTTACCCTGGGAACTGATCTGTTCTTCCAGCATTTCACTGCGGATTCGCAATTCGGTGCTCTTAGCTGTCTGATACATCATATAAGCAAGGGAAACGTCTGCCAGAATATCCAGAACGATGACGGCAATTTCTTTTACATAACTGCCGGGATCCATATCTACAAAGGACGGAAACCATACGTACATGGTCAGTACCTGACTGGCAGGAAACAGAAGATACAGGATCCACTGCTTTTCCATCAGGAGTCCTTTGTACTTCTGTTTGAAGGCACGCATCAGGACTACAACAAAACTCATTGCAATGAATACCAGGAACACATACAGGGAATAGATCGGGATGGCATACTTCTCAAACAGTTCTCCGGACATAATTGCATCGTGCGGAAGAAATGCGCCAAGCATTATTTCTGCCACAGCCACAGCGATCAATATGAGCATAGTTGTAAAGATCTTGAATACAGTCCGGTCTGTATGAAAATATATGATCAGTATGAGCGGAAGCAGAAACCCGGTAATATGCCGGATGGACGAGAAAAACGGAAAGATATTCTCAGTAGCCATCCAGAATATGATCTGTATGCCGGATTGGATCAATACAGTCTTCCATTTGGAATACTTGCTGTCGAGAATCAGATTGGCGGCAATGTACCATAAAACAGAAACAATAATGTTGCTGATCATGTATGGAATACCAGTATGCATGATGATGTTCCTCCCCACAAAGACTATATTAACAATACCATGGACACTGCCTTCCCCGCATAATGAATGATTTTACCGGTTATTGTTCAAAGGAACTGACAGAATTGATAAACTGTAGTATTAAGAGGCTTTGTCGGAAGTACAGAGTTCAATAACGTATGTAAAGACTATGGTGTCGAAAGAGGCAGTGTCACGATCAGTGAGCCAAGAGACCAGAACCAGGGTATTACCGAGTTCGTAGGCAGATGCTACAGCGAAGTACTTGGACGTAAGGCAGAAGTGGGCGGACTGAATGACTGGTGCAAACGCATCCTGACCGCATCCAACCGGAAGCAGGCAGCGATCGATGCGGCTTCCAATGGCTTCTTCCATTCTCCGGAG
>JAFYHC010000105.1 GCA_017539385.1 Solobacterium sp.
TACATTACATGATGCATTGCTTTCAGAAATGAAGGCTGCAGGAAGAACAAATATATCCTGTTGGGGTTTCTAAAAGGACCAGCAGTATAGAATAAAGGATCCCGAAACCGATCCTGCCATAAGTGAGTACGATACATCGTGAATCGGAAAGCAGGCAAATATCCTGTTTCTGTAAAGACTATAGACATCAGAAGGACACAAGGCATCAAGAGTGTTTGGGCGATGTTGAAAGCTTTATAAAGAAACAAAAGCCAAGAGATGAGCAGTGATGCTTATTCTCTCGGCTTGGAATCCCATCTCAGAGGTGGGAGGTTTCAACTTTGCGTCCAAGCCGCAGCTGGTAGAAATCAAGGGCAAGACTCTGCGCGACAAGATCGCCTGCGTGCTGAACAGTACTGTAGGCTACAGCACAGATCTGGAAGCTGCCTTTGAACTGGTCCTGCAGACAGCGCGCGCAAGCAAGCTGCCGCAGAGCGAAATGCCGGAAAGCATTATCGTCATTTCAGATAATGAAATCAACTCTCTGAAGTATCAGATCGAGTATGGTTTCGTTGATGAAATGAAGAAGCGTTTTGCGGATGCAGGCTATACAATGCCGAACCTGGTACTGTGGAATGTGGCCAGCCGTCAGGATACCTTCCATGTATTCGGTGAAACTGCCAACGTGCAGCTGTGCACCGGCCAGTCTGCTTCTGTGTTCAAGACACTGACACAGAGCATTGGTATGTCCCCGTACGAATACATGTTGTATGTGCTGAGCGATCCGCGCTACGATGCTGTAACAACATAAAAAGATGGTCAATGCACAAAGTGCAGTGAACCATCTTTTTTTCGTTACTTCACCCAGTCGCTGTAGCAGAAGACAAATGACTTTGGTGCCAGTTCCAGAACGCCGTCAAAGCGGATGCGGGAATGGGCATAGAGGTCGATGCCTTCTTCAACTTCTGCCTGGAAATGGGCATGATGGGCAGCGTTTTCGATATTCAGTGCGAATGTCAGTTGTCCTTTTTCATTGCGGCGGCGGAAGATCAATTGCCTGTTCTGGATGTATTGCTGGACATAGTCGCCATCCGTAAAGATGCTGTAGGTCGTACGCATTTTTGCAAGACGGGCAATGGTATCGGTCAGTTCATTCCAGTGCGGCTTTTTGTATTCCGGACGCAGGGCACGGTCGGAGTATTTGCTGCGGGTGCCTTCTGCACCCCATTCACTTCCATAATAGATGCACGGGATGCCCGGCATGGCAAACATGAGCGCATAAAGCAAAGGCAGATCATGTTTGTCGGAAAGCACGGAAGCGATGCGGTCGACATCATGGTTGTCTGCGAAGGACAGCAGGTGCTTCCCGGTATACAGGCACCAGGGATCGTGACCGAACTGCCGGTTGAGGGAATAGCCGATCTCAAAGAGATTGGCACTGTTGAACGAAGAATACAGGCCCTTGCGGCATTCATAATTAGTAACTGAATCACAGCCGTGATTGAACAGGACATTGTAATCGCCGCCGATCATTTCGCCTAACAGGAAGAAGTCCGGATCGATCTGTTTGACATGATCCCGCAGTTCCTGCAGGAAGCCGCGGTCCAGCATGTATGCCACATCCAGGCGCAGACCGTCAATGTTGTAATCCCGCACCCAGCCGTCGATGCAGTCAAAGAGATACTGCCGTACTTCGGGATTCCAGAGATTTAATTTCACCAGTTCCAGATGACCTTCCCAGCCTTCGTAGCGAAAACCGTCTTTGTGATGAGTATCGCCGAAGTCGATATGGAACCAGTCTTTATAGGGACTGTCCCATTTCTTCTTGATGACATCCTGGAAGGGACCAAAGCCGCGTCCGGTGTGGTTGAAGACACCGTCAAGAATGACTTTCATGCCGGCATCGTGCAGAGCATCGCATACATCGCGGAAGTCGTCGTTGGTGCCAAGGCGGCAGTCGATTTTTGTGTAATCGCGTGTGTCGTATCCATGCCGGTCGCTTTCAAAGACCGGTCCGAAATACACGGCAGTAATGCCGAGTTTCTGCAGATGGGGGATCCACTCTTTGACGCGGGCGATGCGGTTAACGGTGATGCCGTCATTTTCCGCCGGTGCACCGCACATGCCGAGCGGATAGATATGATAAAAGATCTGGTTGTAGTCCATCAGTGTATATTTCCTTTCATAAAATTCTCGATCATTTCCGATGTCAGGGAAATGTCGTCGAAGCGATTATAGTCGTCACCACGCCGCAGCCAGCGGGTCGAATCGATCTCCAGATGATCTTCATGGACGTCTGCACTTTTCACATGACAATAGAAGCCCAATAACAGCGTTGAAGAGAAGGGCCATGGCTGACTCTTGTAGAAGGTAACATCGGTGACTTCAAGACCGACTTCTTCCATGATTTCCCGCTTTACCGTTTCTTCGATCGTTTCGCCGATCTCATTGAAGCCGGCGACCAATGCATAGCTGTTCAGGCGCGAACCGGCCAGCCGTGTAACAAGCAAGGCATCCTCATGGATCGCACCGGCAATGACTGCCGGATTGATCCGGGGATAGAGGATATTTCCGCATGCCGGACATTCCAGCGCTCTTTCCTTCGCATATAGACGCAGCACGTTTCCGCAGACGCCGCAATAGCGGTTCTCCGTCATCCATGCATGCAGCTGCCATGCACAGGCCGCCGCAAAGCGCAGATGCTTTTCAGGAAGCGAGCGGATCTGCCACAATGTGACGCGGACGCCGCAGGGTTCCGTGACATCACAGGCATAATAATTTGTATCATCAATGCGGAACAGCCATATCAGTTCACTGTCATGCCAATCCTTCGCAGAATAAAAAATCTCTTCTTCCTTCATGCACAGGACATCTTTGCAGAATACGAAAACAATATCATCATCTTTTGACGGACAGGGGGCATATTCGTTATGAAATGTATGCGGGTAGATATCCTGGATCATATGAAACTCCAAAAAAATAAGGCAATGCGCCCAACAAGGTTACTATAGCGCGAAAAAACACGATTGACCAGACTTGTATGCATAGTTCTTTCCGCCTATATTAAAGGTGTCAAAAGGAAGAGATCAAGTACTAAGGAGGTACAAGATCATGAAAAAGGTACTGCTCAATTATTAAGCAGCTGTTCCTGTAAACCCTGGCAGGAACAGCATAAAGAAACGTTTCTAAAAGGGCCAATGACAAAATGATGTATCTTCATTTAAGAACCTAAAGGAGGTACAGATCATGAAAGAGGTGCTTCTCAATTACTAAGCAGCTGTTCCTGTACCAGATATGGATGGGAACAGCAGAAGTATAAGAATCTCACAGATCTACCAAATCATAAAACATTGCAGAAAAATGATCGACATCAATAGTACGGAGGTGAAGATCATGAAAGAGGTACTTCTGGAATTCTAAGCTGCTGTTTCGGAATACGGAGTGCAGAATCCCACCGGAACAGCCAATCCTCAAATCAGAAAGAAAGTGAAAGTCTGCATGAGGACAGACCAATGGACAAGTTCTTCTGACAACTGAATAACTTATAAATCCGGGAAACCGGATCATTACAGAAATACAATATTTCAGGAGCGGTGGTGAAAGCACCGGATCCAGTACCAAACAAAGAAGAGATAATTCTTCACCGGAAACATCAATCCGGAAGTTCAAACAGATTATAAAAAAGGATTTCGAAAGATAGAGATCAGTCGGACAAGGAATCAGCAGGATCTCAGCGAAATCCTTTTTTTGTATGCCGGGATTGACTATAATAGGGGACGAAAAGAAGGAAATGATAGATGACAGTAAATGAAAGAATTGAAGAACTGCGTCTTCTGATGAAAGCAAACGGCATCGATGTATATTATGTGCCGAATGAAGATGATCATCTGTCGATGGAATACACGGCAGATCATTTTAAGTGCAAATCGTATCTGACCGGGTTCAGCGGTGAAGCCGGCTGTGCAGTGGTAACGAAGGATTTTGCCGGTCTTTGGACAGACGGGCGTTTCTTCACACAGGCAGAAAAGGAACTGGATGGTACATGTGTTACATTGATGCGCATGTTCCAGGAAGGTGTCCCGAATGCGCTGGACTATGTTGTTGATGCAACACCGGAAGGCGGTGTGCTGGGCTTTGACGGAAGTGTTGTTTCTGCCGCACAGGCATCAAATCTGGAAGTGAAGCTGAAAGCAAAGAATGCTTCTTTGAAGAGTGATATGGATCTGGTTGGAAAGATCTGGGGAAATGAACGTCCGGCAATGCCGCAGGAAAAGCTGTATGTGCTGGCAAAGAAGTATACCGGGGAAGATGCCGGTGAGCGTCTTGAACGAGTCAGAGAGACGATGAAGAAGAACGGTGCGGATGTCATGGTGCTGACGGCGCTGGAAGATCCGTGCTGGGTATTGAATATTCGCGGCAATGATATCGAATGCACACCGGTCGCCTATGCATTTGCCATGATCACGGCACGGGCTGCCCGCTATTATATCGATGCGGAAAAGGTAACACCGGCTGTTGCGAAGCATTTTGAGAAATACGGTGTAACAGTGCGTCCGTACAATGGACTGGCATCCGATCTGAAGCGTCTGCACAATAAGAATATCTGGACAGATCTCAGAAGCCTGAATACGGTTCTCTATGCTGCGATCGCAGATGACAATACGATCGTAAACAAGCCGCTGCCGATCGAGAAATTCCGTGCAGTCAAGAATGCGGCCGAGATCCGCAATATCCGCAATGCGCATAAGAAAGACGGCGTGGCAATGGTGCGTTTCCTGCGCTATGTCAAGGAACATGTCAATGACGGTGATATGACAGAAGTCAGTGCACAGAATGTACTGTATGCATATCGTGCAGAAGGTGCGGATTACATTGAGCCGTCCTTCCCGACGATCAGCGCATACCAGGCAAACGGTGCAATGATGCACTATTGTGCAACGGATGAATCCCATGCGGCACTGAAACCGGAAGGATTCCTGCTGGTAGACAGCGGCGGCACATACAAAGACGGTACGACGGACATCACCCGTACGATCGCACTTGGAAAGCTGACAGATGAAGAAAAGCGTCTGTATACACTGGTACTGAAGGGACATATGGCTCTTGCCCATGCACATTTCCTGCATGGAACGACCGGAAATAACCTGGATATCCTGGCACGTCAGCCGCTTTGGGCAATTGATATCGACTACCAGTGCGGTACCGGTCATGGCGTTGGTCATGTACTGGGTGTGCACGAAGGTCCTCATTCCATCGGCTGGGGCATGCGCCGTACACCGGCAGTGCTGGAGCCGGGCATGATCGTTACCGATGAACCGGGCGTATATCTGCCGCATGAACTGGGCATCCGCATTGAGAACGAACTGCTGGTCACAAGGGGCACAAAGAACTTCTATGGTCAGTTCCTGCACTTTGAAGACATTACATACTGTCCATATGAGCCGGAAGCACTGGATCTTTCGCTGCTGAGTGATGAAGAACTGAAATGGCTCAATGACTATCATGCAAATGTGCGTGAGACACTGACACCATATCTGGAAGGTGAAGACCTGGCCTTCCTGAATAAAGTTACACAGGCAATTACACGATGAAGTGCATATCCTGGAACGTCAACGGATTGCGTGCGTGTGAGAAGAAGGGCTTTGCGGATTTCTTCCTGGAGATGGATGCGGACATTTTCGCAATCCAGGAAACAAAGATGCAGGAAGACCAGATGCCGGAGAATCTCTGCTTTGAAGGGTGGCATCGGTATATGAATTCTGCAGAGCGCAAAGGCTACTCCGGAACGCTTGTCTATACGAAGAAAGAACCACTGTCTGTCACGTATGAGATCGAAGGCGACGTGACCAGAGAAGGACGTGTGATCACGCTGGAGTTTGAAGACTATTGGTTTGTATGTGCCTATGTGCCGAATTCCAAGGACGGGCTGGTGCGTCTTCCATACCGGATGGAATGGGAAGAGATGCTGAAAGCACATCTGAAGAAGCTGGATGCCGTCAAGCCGGTGATCTACACGGGTGATCTGAACGTTGCCCACGAAGAGATCGATATCCGCAATCCGAAGAGCAACCGGAAGAATCCGGGCTTCTCGGATGAAGAGCGGCAGAAGTTCACAGAACTGCTGGAGAGCGGCTTTGCGGATACATTCCGCCGCCTGCATCCGGATACGGTGCAGTATTCCTGGTGGAGCTATCGCTTTAAGGCAAGAGAGCGCAATGCCGGATGGCGGATCGACTATTTTGTCGTATCGGAGCGCATTCTGGACAAGGTCAGCGATGCTGTGATCTATGATCAGGTGATCGGTTCTGACCACTGTCCGGTGGGCATGACAGTGCAGATGTGAGTGTTTTTTTGCAAAAGTATAGTATAATCTTATGCAATGAATCAGGAGGAATCACACATGGACGTACATTCGATGGTCAATATATACAGAGATGAACTGCTTCAGCGGCTTGGAAAGCTGGTTTCCATCAACAGTGTGGAAGGAACACCGGAAGCAGATGCACCGTTCGGAAAAGGCCCGAAAGAAGCCCTGCAGGCTGCTCTTGCAATGTGTGAGAAGGATGGCTTCAAAACAGTTAATCTGGATAACTATGCCGGCTATGCCGAGATTGGTGAAGGCGAGCAGGTGATCGGTATTGTCGGTCATCTGGATGTTGTACCGGCATTTAAAGAAGACGGCTGGAATACAGATCCATATGTCATGACGGAAAAAGACGGCGTACTCTACGGACGCGGTGTCAGTGATGACAAGGGCGCTGTGGTTGCCAGCATGATTGCCATGAAAGTGATCAAAGACATGGGAATTCCGCTGACAAAGCGAATTCGTCTGATCATGGGAACCAATGAAGAGACCGGCTCCAAATGTCTGGCGCACTATGTAGAAAAGGAAGGATCCTGCGACTATGGATTTACACCGGATGGTGACTTCCCGGGCGTACATGGTGAAAAGGGCATGGTTGGTGCTGTATACCGTTCCAAGAAGACCGGCATCCGCAATATCAAAGGCGGAACGGCACGCAATATCGTATGCCGCAACTGCACGATCGAAGTGGACCGCTGCTCCTTCTCCCGCAAGAAACTGGAAGACTTCTTCCACAACAACGATCTGGAATATGTAATTACAGATAAAGAGAATACGATCGAGATCAGCGTACAGGGTGTTGCGGCACACGCATCCCTTCCGCATCTTGGCGTCAATGCCATCTCTTATCTGTTTGCAGGTCTGAAAGAAGCCGGATTCCAGGATCCGTTCTGCGACTTCTACTGCAGTCATTTCGGACTGTATACCGACGGAACAGGCGTTGGTGCAAAGTGCAGCGATGAATATGGCGAACTGACACTGAATAACGGTGTCATCGGCATGAAAGACGGCGTGATCGAAGGAAGCATCGATATCCGTTATCCGGTCACGTACAATACGAAGAAGATCATCAAGATGATGGAAAAGCATCTGGAAGATGACGGCGGCATCATTGAGATCAAAGGCGGACATGAACCGCTCTTCTTCGCACCGGATTCCCCGCTGGTGGAATCCCTGCTGGAAGCGTATCAGGAAGTTACCGGAGACATGGAGACACAGCCGATGGTCATCGGCGGAGGTACCTATGCCAAGGGAATTGACAATACGATCGCTTTCGGATGTGCATTCCCGAACAAGGATTATCACATCCATGACGCAAATGAATTTGTAGAGATCCGTGAACTGCTGCTGCAGGCGGAGATCTATGTGGCAGCGATCCAGAAACTGCTGAACCTGTAAGAGAAGTGCTGATTTCCATCAGCGCTTTTTTTTCTGGGGTGATTCGGTTGTATGCGGTTATATACAGACGGAGGTATCACAGACAGCAGTATTATGCAACTAAATATAGTTGCGATAGATCCCTGCATGTTCTACACTGTGAATGTACGAAATGGTTCGAAGGAAGAACTGATATGAAGAATACGATGGAGTATAAAGGGTATACAGGTTCTGTGGAGTTTTCAGAAGAAGATACACTGCTGTATGGGAAGGTACTTGGAATCCGTTCGCTGATTTCCTATGAGGGAAAATCCGCCAGAGAACTGGTTGAAGATTTTCATGGGGCGGTGGATGCGTATCTGGCCGCATGTGCATCCGACCACGTAAAGCCGGAGAAGCCGTTTAAAGGCAGCTTTAACATTCGTATCGCTCCGGAACTGCATAAACGTCTGTATCTTGAAGCACTGTCACGCAATATGACACTGAACAGTCTGGTGCAGGAAAAACTCTCTGCCGGACAACAGTACTGATACAGAAGGATTTGGACGTGTGCGTACTGATTTCCATCAGCGCTTTTTTTCGGGCATGCTATAATGATTCCGTATGAAAAAAGCAGCGATCGTTTATGACTTTGATAAAACACTGTGTACAAAGGATATGCAGGAATATTCCCTGATTCCGTCACTTGGGTATGAAAATGCGGGTGAGTTCTGGGATGAGGTAACAGAGATCAGTGCCCGCAGCAGTATGGACGGCATCAGTGCGTATCTGTATCTGCTGCAGAAGAAATATGCAGAACAGGGAAGGCCATTGACGAAGGAATCGTTCCGTGCCCTGGGAAAAGATATTGTTCTGTATCCGGGCGTGGACAGCTGGTTCAAGCGTGTGAATGCCTATGCAAGAAAAGCAGGATTCTATCTGGAGCACTATATTATTTCAAGCGGAATGCAGGAGATCATTGACAGTGTGCCGATCCGGGATGAATTCGCGCGGATCTACGCATGCCGGTATTTTTACGATGATAACGGGAATGCTATATGGCCGGCACAGGTAATCAACTATACGACCAAGACGCAGTATATCTTCCGCATCAACAAACAGGTGCTGGATGTGACGGATGATGCCGGGCTGAATGAATATGTGGAGCACCGGGACAGACCGGTTCCGTTTGAACGGATGATCTATATCGCGGACGGCATTACGGATATACCGTGCATGAAGCTGGTGAAGGAATACGGCGGAAAGTCGATCGCGGTATACAACAGTGCGTCGGATAAGGCATACGATACTGCGTGCAAGCTGATTCGGGACGGACGGGCCAATTTCATGGCAGCGGCGGATTACCGTGAAGGCAGCAAGATGGAGAGTCTGGTATTCCGGATATTCGATCATATGAAAGCAGATGCTTCATTACAGGAAGATGAGGGGAAATATGATAATAGATAAGAAACGGATCTCGGATCCGATGGTGATCCTGCTGGCAGCGTTATTGCTGTTTATGTGCTGCGGCACAGTGTTTGCAGGATGTTCGAAAAAAGAAGAAAAGATACGGATCGAGCTGGATGCGGCATTCGGCGGTGATGCGACAGGGTATGCAGGCATCGTGAATGAAGCGGACGTGACAGAACAGATCACAGACCGTCTGTACCGGCTGATGGGACAGGATGAGCGCTTTGAAGTGCTGCGGACACATGAACCGGGCACATCTGCTTCCGTCAGTGCAAAAGCAGAGAAGATCAATGCGGATGAACCGTCGCTTCTGGTGAGTATCCATACCGGCGGTGTGCCGAATGCATCGGTGAGCGGCATGACGATCTATCCGGCGATTCCTTCTTCCCGCACCAACGGGGAAAGTGTGAAGGCGGCGGAAACGATTGCGGATGCCTTTACAAGTGAGACATGGACACCGGCACTCAAGTATCTGTACTACAAGCCGTTTACAGAGGATTCCTATCAGATCCAGCTGGTCGATATTTCCGATACGCAGGATTATAAACTGGAAACGTGGGCGATCCTGCAGAAGGTCAATGTACCGGCAGTCGTCGTGGAACAGTTCTATGTAACAAACCAGAAGGATGTGGATACGTGGGCAAATGAAGCATCCTATGACAATATTGCGATGCAGTATTACAAGGCATTCTGTACGTATTATGCGATCGAGCCGAAGGATATTACTGTACCGGCAAAGGAAGAGTCCGGCAAATGACAAATGCGGAACGATTTCTGGATGCCTATGCAGTCATTGAACGGCGGATGCGGGAGATTATCCGTGAGACACGGTATACCTCATTCTCTCAATTGCTGCACAATTGTGCCTCGCGCAATCAGATCATTGCGATGAACCAGCAGAGCCTGCGGGAATACAATGAACTGCGCAATGCGATCGTGCATCAGCGCGGTACGGAGAATGAGATCATAGCGGAACCGGCAGACAGCGTGACGCAGGATATTGAGCGGATCGCACGGCTGCTGTGCATGGATGAAAATGTCATGAACTATGTGACAAAGCCGGTCCGCGTAGTATCCCTGCAGGAAGATATCATGGATGCATATGTGTTGATGAAGAAACTGGGAACGTCCAAGATCCCGGTATATGAAGACAACCTGTTCAAAGGGGTCCTGACGATCGAAATGATTGCCAAATGGGCTGTGGAAGATAACAAGCAGGCTAAGACTGTGGAAGAGATCCTGAGTTCTTCCGGAGAAGAACGGGTGCTCTTTCTGAAAAAGAGTGCGCGTGTGCGTACTGTGATCAAAGCATTTGAAACGTCTTTGGATCATGGTTCGGTACTTTCTGCTGTGATTGTCAGTGAACGGGGTTCCAAGAATGCCAGGCCGCTTGGCATCATTACTCTGGCGGATCTGCCGCGCATATTGAGTACGATGATCTAGACACATTTTCGGATGTGTCTTTTTTATGCTGGAAAGGAATGCGTGGGGTATACTGGAATCATGAAGAGAAGTATTCTGGCAGGAACGTATACCGGAAAGGGAAGTGAAGGAATCTACCGGTTTACGGAAAACAATGGAACACTGGACTGCTGCGGTCTGTTTTACAGGATACCCAATCCAAAGTATCTCGCAAAGGAGGGCAATTGGATCGCTGCAGCGGCAGATTTTGATGCAGGCTCGGGAATTGCACTGTTCGATGCACAGGGGAATCTTTGTGATACAGCAGTGTATGAGAAAGAGACGTCATGTTATATCACGATACAGGATGGAGCGATCTATACAGCCAATTACCATGGCGGCACGTTTACGCGGGCAATGATCCGGGATGGAAAGATCACGGATGTGCAGACCGTACTGATCCAGGAGAAGGGCGGATGTCATCAGGTGATGGTCTATGGGGATCATATTCTGGTGCCGTGTCTGTTGATGGACCGCATCATGATCTATGACAGAGAATTGAAAAAGTGCGGGGAGATCGTCTTTGCAAAGGGTACCGGACCAAGACATGGGGTGTTCTCAAAAGATGGAAACTATCTGTATCTGGCATCGGAATTGTCCAATGAGTTCTTTGTGATTGAAACAAAAACATGGAAGATCGTCACACAGATGCCGGCGCTGCTGGATGGCCGCATGCATGTGACAGGCGGCGCAGCGGTGCGTATGAGTGATGATGGCAGACATGTGTATGTATCTACGCGCGAAGTGGAAATGCTCTCTGTGTTTGAAGTGGATGGGGAACGTGCAAAGCTGGTGCAGAATGTATCGTGCGGCGGCAGTCATCCAAGAGACTTCATACTGGCAGGAGATCATCTGCTGTGTGCCAATAGGTTTACCAATGACGTTGTTTCTTTTGCATTGCATGAGGACGGTACGATTGGAGAAGCGGTCAGCCGCATCACGGTACCGGAAGCAGTCAGTCTGCTGGTCATAGAAGAATATGAAAATTGATTTTGTGATTAATCCGGCTTCCGGACACGCCGTAAAGGCATGGAAGAAGGTTGAAAAACTGCTGCAGGGACGATGTGATTACCATGTCCATCGCAGTGAAAACGGTAAAAACACGGAAGTGATATGCAGGGAACTGAGCAGTGCCGGGGAAGACGTTACAATCGTGATCGTCGGCGGGGATGGTTCCATGAATGATGCAGTCAATGGAATACAGGACTTCACACATACCAGGCTGGGATTGATTCCATGCGGCTCGGGGAATGATCTGGCAAAGGATCTGAATATGCCCGGGAAGCTGGAAGAGCAGGTGGATCGGATCCTGTCCGGGAATGAGCGTCTGTGCGATATCGGCGAAGTGATCTTTCATACGGAAAGTGAAGAATTGGACCGGGCGCAGAAACAGGTCCGGGTAAAACCGGATCCGCATGAGATCGTGCGGCGGTTCAATATCAGCTGCGGCATCGGCTTTGATGCGGCGATCTGCGCAGAAGTGGAAATGTCCCGTACGAAGGAACTGCTGAATAAAGTGCATCTTGGAAAACTTGCCTATATCACGGAAGCGATTCATACGATCGCAGAAACAAAGCGTGTACCGGTGACAGCTTGCTTTGACAATGAGAAGACCGTCACATTGTCAGGATGCCTGTTTATGGCAGGCATGAATCACTGCTATGAAGGCGGAGGATTTAAGTTCTGTCCGGATGCGAGGGATGATGATGGCCTGCTGGATTTCTGTGCCGGGGATAATGTATCGCAGTTTGATTTCTTCCGCATTTTCCCCTATGCCTATACAGGCAGGCATGTGAAGTTCAATGGTGTGTATCTGTATCGGGCAAAGAGTGCGGAGATTCGAAGCGATGTACCGCTCTGGGTCCATACGGATGGGGAGATCCGCTATAAATCCAGTCATATTACAATGAAGATCGCAGAAGAAAAACTGCGTCTGATCGTTTAAAGCAGAAAGGCCCGGGAAACTGATCCCAGGCCTGTTTTAATTGCAATTTGTAACGATTCATGGATTTGCGTCAAATTGCCGCCAAAATGCCACATAAACATGTAAAGCATGCATTCGTGTGAAATGAAAAAAGTGCCTGTAAATAAGCACTTTTCAGGAGTGGAGCCGACGAGATTCGAACTCGCGACCTATTGATTGCGAACCAATTGCTCTCCCAGCTGAGCTACGGCCCCTCGTGACCGACAACAAGTATATCACGATTCCGTTTCAAAGAACAGGGATGCTTTCTGATTTCTGTACTTCAGGTGCATGATCGCTCCGTTGATCATGGTCATATGGGGAAGGGTGTGGCCGATGTCAGTTTCCTGTATGACGGTGTATTCACCGATGGCGCGCTGTACGGCTTCGTCGTAGGTCATGCCGGTCTCGCTGCTTTCGAACAGATGCCGTCCGATGAGGATGGCTTTTGTGCCTTTGAACCAGCCGGCGTATTTCATCTGCAGCAGGGTGCGGTAGAAGACTTCGGCGGAAAGGGAGAAGTTGTCGAAATACCAGATGATGCCGTCATCCTGATAGCGGCGGATAAACTGGCGGGCACCGTCGTATGGTGTGCCGATCAGGTCTTTCAATACATCGATGCAGCCGCCGATGCAGCGTCCCTGGATGTCCAGGGAATCGGTATTGGCGATCCAGGCAGTGGGGGTATCGAATTCGATCTTTTCCGCCAGGAAGGAAGGGGTCTTCATATGGAGAGAAGAACTCTTCTGTACGGTATGGCGGCCGGAGAGGATCTGCAGATTCTTGGTAATAAACTCCGGAACGGGATCGAGATCATAACTGCCGGCATTGAGGCCGTATATAGTTGCGATATCGTATTTTGTTGTAATGGGGAACAGGAGGCCGGTCGGGTCGGAGGCACCCATGATCCATTTGGGGTGTGCCTTCAGGGAACGGAAATTGACATGGGGCAGGATCTCATCGAGGAAGTCACCGCCGGCTGCGCACATGATCATATTCGTTTCGGGGTCCTGGACCAGTTCGTCCAGTTCGGCTGCGCGTACTGGGGCATCTGCGCTGCGCTGGTCATTGACGCGTACGGAGGCAGTTTCCTTGATGTTGTATCCGCGCTGTTTCAGGTAATTGACGGCCAGATCAAAACTGTCAAGCTTCTTGCCGACACCGGCACTTGGGGCACAGATTCCAATCGTATCGCCTCTATGCAGAAATTCCGGATAGATCATATCGTTTCATCTCCTTTGTATGTTCTTTTACAAGCATATCGATAGTGGGTGCGGTGTGTCAAATACTGAAAAAGCGTGCGGATGGTCCCGCACGCTTACCCGGCATCCCGCAGAATGGTTCCGTCCATTCCGTCTGTGCTGATCATGTCATCGGTATGAAGCGGTACAGAAGCCGCAAACAGCACGTAGTTGTAAACTTCCTCGGATAAAGTGCTGAAGGCTTCTGTTACGATCACGTACGGAAAGACTTCCTTTGCCGTACGCAGTGCATCCAATACGAACGGTGAATCCTGCAGTGTTTTTCCGCCCGGCAGGTTCGCCGCATAGATTCCGCTTTCCCGCAGATGTTTCTGTACCGTGCGAAGTGCTTCGACGGTATGAAGATGAGGCACCGGCTCACTGCCGCAGAAGGCGTCGTTGATCACTGCGTCATACATCGTATCGCAATGGTCGAGGAAAGAACGCCCGTCTTCGGTGTAAGGGTGCAGGTGATCGGATTCTTCCAGGAAAAACCAGTCCCGTGCCCGCTGGTATGCATTTGGATCTGTGTCTGCCGCATCGATCACGATGTGCGGACGGCTGTGCAGGACGTAGTTTGGCCATGCATAGCCGGCACCGCCAATCAGCAGGATCCGCTCGATATCCGGCTTCATGGCAAATATGTGATTGAAACGGCGCATGTAAGTGAAGACAAGCTCATTTTGCCTGTCTTCCTCCAGGAAGACAGCCGACTGCCAGGCACCATCCCATTCGTATACTCTGATCCAGTCTCCTGTTTCTGTCTGAACATCATAGATGTCAACATTTGAATTTAAGTCTTCTGCCATATCTTCCTCTGGCAAAAATGATACTACTTTTTTGACTCACCATACACACCGATCTGCCGTTTTTTTGGATCATAGCAGTATACGTACCGGCTCAGCAGAGTGTCCGGGAACTGGGCGTTGGTTTCGCGCAGCGCTTCCAGTGCAGTTTCCGGATGGAAGCCACTCATGCTGTGCAGACGGGCTTCCGAGACGCCTGTAAAAACGATGTAGAATCCTCCCTGCATGATCTGGGATAGTTTTTCCAGGATACCGGGGTAAAAGATTGCGGCTGCTCCGTTGCTGGATACACGGGCGGAAGTGATCAGCGGAACGGCACGCGTGTGGGGAAGGGTGATGTTGAGGGCCATGACATCCATGCCGGGATCCTTGGGGTCCAGCAGCCCGGTCAGGTCCAGAAACATCCGGGCTGGGTACTTTGCGGCTGTATTTCGCAAAGCGTGATCCAGCAGATGCGCCGCATCCATATTCCACGGGCGGTAGATGTGAGATGTAATTTGAAAGGAGACATATTGACTGATGTCAGTTGGAATCTCACAATATACCGCCAGTGCAATATCATTGACATACCGGCATATGGCATCCCGCAGTCTGTCATGATGATCCAGAGCATTGAACGGCCGGATGACGAGCAGGTCTTTGACATCCTCAAAACGGAATGTATAGACCGCGTAGGGCAGTTCTTCATCTTTGATGAGACAATAGATCAGATAGTCCAGCATCCGCACACAGGCGTCACTGTATGGTTCCTCTTTGTGATCCGTTTTCCATGTATCATACGGAATACTGAGAAACAGGTCGCGCTTACCATGTACACACAGGTCCAGCCTGTCATCCAGAAGATTCCAGCTTTTCACAAAGCAGGTATTGTCTCTGAGAAACTGCATGATGTCATTCAGCTGTGTCTGTAAATGCCGGATCTTCATTCACCCTTCCTCCTGCTGTCATCATACTGTATGGAACGGGGAAACCCGGTCCGAAGGTTGTCCCTGTGTTGTCCTGCGGGGAAGGTGGAAAACGGGGGAAAGAGACGTGTATAATACAGACGGAGGTAATGAACATGAATCTGAACGGAGTACAGGAAAATATCATGGAGATCCTGAAAAAGAAGTTTGCGGTCACGGAAGTGCCGCATGACAGTTATTCGGAAGGGAAGTATCCAAAACTCCTTCCGGTCATGCGTTTTCATATCCGCCGCTATGAAGTAAAAGATCTCGGACATCTGTTTGTCATGCATACCGAATCAAAGATCGGCATGGAGCTGGTGACGGTTTCACTGGTGCCGGGAAGCGGGAAGAATGTCCCGTATATGCTGGTGGATATGATGTCCATGAAGAACAAGGATACGGTCATGGTGGAATATTATGACTGCACGGATGGGAAGACACAGACATCCGCATTCGAAGCAGTGCAGGAAAAATACCGGACGGTCTCGGATTATCACGAAGACGGTGCGTGGTATGTCAAAGAGCGGACGCCGTATGCACTGATCAAGCGGGGAAATGAGAATGATATGATCCGCATGGTGTACGATTCATTCGAAGCCTATGCGTCGACTGCGGAAAAAGCAGACAGTGACGCAGGAAATGCAAAGCGTCTCGAGACATTCCGGGAGCGCATGATCGAACTGGGCAATCCGGCTTCGGAGATCACGGAGAAGCTGTTTGGTAAAGAAGGCGCGAAAGAGTTTTTCCGCAGCTGTGTGTTTAAGATCTGAATTCTGATTATGAAATATCGGATCCGGGAGGAAATTCCTTCCGGATTTTCTGTTTTCCGGGAATAAGCAGGGTATAATAAAGACGGAGATAAAATATTGCATCACATAATTATAAGGAGGTCGGTATGACGGTTTTTAATGACGGGAAAATGTGGGCTCTCGTCAAGGAAAAGCCCGAAGAAGGGCTTTGGATGCGTCGGGTCCCGATACCCAAAGTCGGTACGAATGACGTAAAGATCCGAATTCTCAAGACGGCGATCTGCGGTACGGATGTGCATATCTGGAAGTGGAACCGGTGGGCACAGCATACCATTGATATTGGCCGCGTTGTCGGACATGAGTATGTCGGTGTGATCGAGGAGGCAGGACCGGGTGCACGGGGCTTCAAGCCGGGGGATATCGTTTCCGGGGAGGGGCATATCACATGCGGAAAATGCCGCAACTGCAAGGAAGGGCATAAGGAGAACTGCAAGAATGCGGAAGGTGTCGGTGTGAACCGGGACGGTGCGTTTGCGGAATATCTGGTCATTCCGTATGTCAACGTATGGCCGGTATCCCCAGACATCCCTCAGGAGCTGTATGCGATCTTTGATCCGTTTGGAAATGCGACACATACCGCGCTGTCGTACGATGTGCTGGGAGAAGATGTCTTGATTGCCGGAGCCGGTCCGATCGGCTGTATGGCTGCGGCGATCGTACGTTTTGCCGGTGCACGCCATGTGGTGGTGACGGACTTCAACCCATATCGTCTGGATATGGCAAAGAAGCTGGGTGCGACGACGGTGGTGAATCTGCACGATGAGAAGCTGGAAGACGTCATGAAGCGCATCGGCATGCAGGAGGGATTTGATGTCGGACTGGAGATGTCCGGGTCAGAGACGGCACTCAATTCCATGATCCATAATATGAAGCACGGCGGCAATATCGCACTGCTTGGCCTGCAGGAGAACGATGCAAAGGTCGATCTGGAGACGGTCATATTCAATGGACTGAATATGAAGGGAATCTATGGCAGAAAGGTCTGGGATACATGGTACAAGATGACGACGATGATCCAGGCAGGACTGGATATTTCGCCGATCATTACGCATCATTTCGATGCAAAAGACTTTGCGAAGGGATTTGAAGCCATGTTGTCGGGAAATTCCGGGAAGGTGATCCTGGACTGGACACATATCAATGAGGAGGACGCATGAAACGCAGTGATGTATTGGGATATTACAGAGAGCAGGTCGAAGAGATCCGGGATGCCGGATTGTTAAAGGGAGAACTGCCGATTGCTTCGGCACAGGGAGCGCATGTTGTTCTGGAGGATGGCAGGAAGCTGCTGTGCATGTGTGCGAACAACTACCTGGGACTGGCGGATGATCCGCGGTTAATTGCAGCGGCGAAGCGGACATACGATGAGCGAGGATATGGATGTGCATCGGTGCGGTTTATCTGCGGCACACAGGATATTCACAAGCAGCTGGAGGCGAAGATCTCTTCCTTTCTGAAGACAGAAGATACGATCCTGTATTCTTCCTGCTTTGATGCCAACGGCGGACTGTTTGAAACGCTGCTTGGGGCGGAGGACGCGGTGATCTCGGATGAATTGAATCATGCATCGATCATTGACGGTGTCCGCTTATGCAAGGCAAAGCGCTATCGTTACAGGAACAACGATATGCAGGATCTGGAAGCGAAGCTGCAGGAAGCGGATGCGGCCGGGGCACGGATCAAGCTGATCGCGACCGACGGGGTGTTCTCCATGGATGGCATTATCTGCAATCTGAAGGGGATCTGTGATCTGGCAGACAGGTATGAAGCACTGGTCATGGTGGATGATTCCCATGCGGTGGGATTTGTTGGAACGCATGGCCGGGGAAGTGCGGAATACAATGGCGTTGAAGGCAGAGTGGATATCATTACCGGTACACTGGGCAAGGCACTGGGCGGAGCGTCCGGCGGCTATACGTCCGGACGCAAAGAGATCATTGATCTATTGCGGCAAAGAAGCCGTCCGTACCTCTTCTCGAATTCCCTGGCACCGGCGATCGTCGGCGCAGGAATTGAACTGTTCAATATGCTGGAAGAAAGCACGGCGCTGCGCGATCATCTGGAAGAGATCACGGTGTATTACCGGAAGAAGCTGGAAGACAACGGCTTCGATGTGATACCGGGCAATCATCCATGCGTGCCGGTGATGTTCTATGATGAAAAGATCACGGCAGAATTTGCCCGCCGCATGGTGGAAAAGGGCGTCTATGTCGTAGCATTCTCCTATCCGGTCGTGCCGAAGGGGAAAGCGCGCATCCGCACGCAGCTGTCCGCGGCGCATACAAAAGAAGACCTCGACTTTGCAGTACAATGCTTCATCGAGGTCCGTAAGGAAATGGGTCTGTAAAACAGAGCAGTTGAAAGAAGCGGTCGAAGGACCGCTTCAGCTTGTTGACAAAGTAGGAATAGTTTTACGCAAGTCTACATGTTAAAATAAGAAAGCAGAAACCACCTCCATACATCCAAAATCTGAAGTGGTTTCTGTTTTTTTCTCCACAAATACATGCACGCATGGTATAATATA
>JAFYHC010000106.1 GCA_017539385.1 Solobacterium sp.
AAAAAGATATGCCAATAATTGATGTTTTAATACGCGCTTCTTTCATTCTTTGTGTATCTTTGAAACTGTAGTTAAGCAGTTATCAGTATTTTCTTCACAGAAAAAGCGCCAACCTATTTTTTAGGTTGACGCCATTGGGACCGTTACGGCCCTTCCCTGTGTCCTATTCAGAATTCTCTTCCTTCCACCATCTGCATGAAATTGAAGATCGCTCCGACGAGATTTGCATCACTCTGGTACCTGCATACCATGATCTCCGGCTGCGGGATGCCCGGGAAGATCGCCTGTGCAAAGCGTCCGTCCACTGCTTCTTTTACCAGATCAATGAACATCGGTTCATTCGAAATGCCTCCGCCGATGACAATGCGGTTAGCATCGATGACACACTGCAGATTATAAATATGATATGCCAGATACCAGCAGAAGTCCTTCACACCCTGCAGGACTGCTTCATTATTCTCTTCTTTGATCAGTTTGAATGCCTTCAGACCATCAATATCCTCAAGACCGGAGGCTTCCTGGATGGCTTTCTTCAGACCGCCAACACCATTGGTCATGGCAAAGACTTCCATGCTCTTTTCCTTTGCCCGCTTGTCTTCCTGTATAAAGGAGAACTCACCGGAAGAATAATGGCTTCCATCCAGCAGCTTGCCGTCAATGATGACAGCTCCGCCGATACCGGTGCCGAGAATGATTGCAATACCGTTGCGGATATCCTTCAGATTGCCGAATCCCAGTTCTGCCAGCGCTGCTGCCTTGGCATCGTTGCAGATCGTCACCGGTAATCCCAGCTCTTCCTTCAATTGCATTGCCAATGGGATCTGCTTTACCCACCGGTACGCACCGCCGGTATATGCAAAGCCCTTGATACGGTCGATCATGCCCGGCATGGAAATACATACGCCTTCCACTCCTTCGCCGCATTCTTCCAGGATCTTCTTCAGATCCTCCAGAAAACTCTCATACGAGTCGGTGCGGGAATCCACTTTTCCCTTGGAAAGAAAATTCATCTCTTCATCCGCAACACCGTATTTGATCGCTGTTCCGCCCAGATCAATTGCAAGATACTTTTTCATGCATTCCTCCTATTATGCTGTATATTCCGTTACTAACAGTATAGAGTAAAAATCCCATGCCTGCATAAGGATTTCCGATGAGAGGATATCTTCAGACAAGGCAATTCCCTTACTGCTCTTGACTTTTGCGCTATAATGTTATCTGTTACGAAAGAAGGTATTACCATGAGTAAAGTAGATGTCATATCCGGTTTCCTCGGCGCCGGAAAAACAACACTGATCCAGAAGCTGATCAAAGAAGTCTATGCCGGGAGCAAGGTGGTTCTGGTCGAAAATGAATTTGGTGAGATCGGCATTGACGGCGGTTTCCTGCAGGAAGCCGGCGTAGAGATCACAGAGATCAACAGCGGATGCATCTGCTGCACGCTGAAAGGCGACTTCGAAGCCGCTCTGCAGCAGGTCATCGATACCTACCAGCCGGATCACATTATTATTGAGCCGTCCGGTGTCGGCAAGCTTTCCGACATCCTGAAAGCCATCCGCACCGTGGAAGGCGTCGAGCTCAACAGCTACAGCACTGTCGTTGATGCACAGCGCTGTGCACGCTATCACAAGAACTTCAAGGAATTCTTCGATGATCAGATCGCTACAGCAGCCTGCGTCATCCTCTCCCGCACCCAGCTGGTCGATGCGGATGTCCTGCAGAAAGATGTTGATATCATCCGTGAACTGAATGCGGATGCACGCATCATCACTACACCATGGGATGAACTGGAAGGAAGTGCGATCCTGGAAGCCATGGAAGGCTCCACCGACGGGTATCCGGAAGGCCTTGAAGACGACGATGACGAAGACGAGCATGAGCACCATCATCACCATGATGACGACGATGACGAA
>JAFYHC010000107.1 GCA_017539385.1 Solobacterium sp.
AGCAGAGAGTGCTGGATCAGATGTCTCCCGAAGAGTTTGGGGTATTGCTGAAAACGGTGGAGACATGCAGTCCGGATGCACGGCAGGAGCTGATCAGAAGATATAAACGGCGTCTTGTTTGAGGACACAACATGCTATACTGTCAGCGTGGAAGGAGGGACGAATATGTTTCAGAAATTCCTTGCAAGATTAGAAAAGAAAGACATGATCATGATCGTGTGTCTGATCGTGTTCGCACTGCTGTCGCTGACGGTACTACGCAATTATTTTACATCGGAGGGCTATACGGCACCGCGCATTGCCTACCTGGATGAGAAGAAGGGGACTGTAATGGAACTGGCGGCGGTATCGACGACGGCTTCGGCAGCGATCTCTGCGATTCCCGGTGATGCCGGTACACCGATTTCTGAGAAACTGGCAGATCTCAGTACGTATTCACTGATCGTGATCTGTGCGCTGTTTCTGGAAAAGTATCTGCTGGCTCTGACAGGGGATGTGGTGTTTATGGTTATTATTCCCCTGGCGTGCATTCTGGGAATCATCTATTATGCCGGAAAGAAAAAGAATTCACTGATGCGGATCGCCATTAAAGTGGCGGCGGTGGGGATGCTGCTGCAGTTTGTAGTGCCTACGAGCATCTATGTGTCGGAGAAAATCGAAGAAACATACCAGTCTTCGATCACGGAAACGATTGAGAATGCAAAGGAGAGCTCGGAAGAGATCCAGGAGAATGCGCAGACGCAGACACTGTGGGATAAGTTTGTTTCCGGAATCGCCGGCGGGATCACCGGTCTGACGGAGCGCCTGCAGAAGATCCTGAATAATCTGATCGAAGGGATCGCCGTCATGATCGTGACATCGTGTCTGATTCCGATCGTTGTCATGATGTTTTTCTCATGGATCATTAAAGCCGTCATTGGCGAAACAAACATGGCCGATCAGATGCGTATGTGGTCGATGATGGGAAGAAAGCCGAATGTGCGCTGACAGAACGGAGTGGTTTACAAAAGCACGCTTCGGCATGTTTATCCATTGGGGTGTGTATGCATTGATTGGACGCGGGGAATGGGTGCGCAGTGATGAAGAGATCAGCACGGAGGCGTATGAGCCCTGGGTGCGTGCCTTTCAGCCGAAGCACTTTGATGCGCATGTATGGGCAAAAGCTGCCAGGGAAGCAGGAATGCAGTATGTAGTGTTTACGGCAAAGCACCATGACGGCTATTGCCTGTTTGACAGTGCGCTGACGGAGTATACGTCCATGCACTATGCCGGAAGGGATTATGTCAGGGAAGTGCTGGATGCGTTCCGGGCAGAGGGTCTGCGAGTAGGACTGTATTATTCCTTGCTGGATTGGCATCATCCGGATTATCCGCATTATGGTGACCGGCATCATCCATGCCGCAATGATTCCGGGGAATCCAATGAGAACCGTGATTTTGAACGGTATCTTGCCTATATGCATGGGCAGGTACAGGAATTGTGCACAAACTATGGAAGGATCGATATCCTGTGGACGGATTTCTCCTACGATGATCTGCGGGCAGAGGCGTGGCATGGAGAAGAACTGGTAAGTATGATCCGCCGTCTGCAGCCGGGTATCCTGCTCAATAACCGGCTGGAAGTCAGCGGGGAGGGATTTGGTACTCTGCTGGATGAGAAGCCGGCTGTGACAGCGGGTGATTTTGTGTCGCCGGAACAGATCATACCGCCGGATGGGATCCGCAATTGGTGCGGGGAAGCGGTGCCGTGGGAAGCGTGCGTCACGATGAATAACGGCTGGGGGTATACAGAAAAGGACCACTGGTTCAAGCCGGCGGATATGCTGGTGCGCAAACTGGTGGAATGTGTATCCAAGGGCGGCAATCTTCTGCTCAATGTCGGACCGGACGGGGAAGGACGCTTTCCGCCGGAGTCAGAGGCGATCTTACAGGAGATCGGCGCCTGGATGAGGCACAGCGGTGAGTCCGTTGTGGGATGCGGATACAGCGGTCTTCCAAAGCCGGAATACGGACGCATTACTGCGAAGGAAGACTGCCTCTATTACCATGTCATGGAAGCGCAGATCGGCGGAATTCCGCTGCGTGGTATTTCCCGGGAAACGATCGAAGAGATCACGCTGCTGAAAGATGGAAGAAAGATGGAGATCGAAGATACATGGATCACCGGGAATTATCCGGATCTGGTCTTTGCAAGCTTCGGCGAGGATCCACGTCTTCCCGATGCCATTGACACAGTCATAAAAGTAAAACGAAAGAAGAATAAACAATGATCTATACAGAACTGACAAAGAAAGCAATGAAACTGATGTATGAGGCGCATGCCGGACAGGTGGATAAATCCGGCATCCCGTATGTCTTTCATCCATGGCATGTGGCAGAGTCCATGGAAGATGAAATAACGTGCTGTGCGGCGCTGCTGCACGATGTGGCGGAAGATACGGCGATCACGCTGGAAGATATCGCTGCGGCGGGCATGCCGGAGGAAGTGATTCATATCCTGCGTCTTCTGACACACGATTCTGACGAAGACTATTACGATTATATCCGCCGTATTGGAACGGATGCGGGGGCTTCCAGGGTCAAGTTGGCTGACCTGCGTCATAACAGCGATCTGACGCGTCTGGATATCGTTACGGAAAAGGACCGGCAGAGGCATAAAAAATACCTGTGGTGCATTGAATATCTTGAACATGCAATGCCCGCAGGTCATTAGAAGAAGCGTTCTGAGAGGATGCCGTACATTTCCCGTACGACGTAGGTTGGAAACAGCCACCAGGCAGTACCGGCTGGCAGTGCACAGTGGTCCAGTTCCAGTTTGTCTGCAATCACACCGGCACGGTATTCGTGGAACTCATTCGTCACAATGCGTATACGTTTGGAAAGATTCTCCTGCTGGAGGATCTTTTTTGTATAGAGCAGGTTTTCCCGGGTGGAGGTGGACTGGTCTTCTTTGTACAGTCGGCTGGGTGCGATGCCTTTGGTGGTCAGCCAGCGGTACATGGCTTCGGCTTCGCTGATCTGTTCACCGGCTCCCTTTCCGCCAGACAGCACGCAGACACTGTCGGGGTGGGTTTCCATCCACTCATATGCTTTCTGCATGCGTTCGACAAGCATCAGGCTTGGGCGTTCTCCATAGACGCCGCAGCCAAGCAGTACAAGGGTGCGGTCTTCCTGGTCCTGCTTTGCACAGGCACGGATCATCTGGATGCCAAGTACCCCGGCAAGAAGGAAAATACATAATATAATACAGACAATTGCACCAAAACAGACGCTGCCTGCAGAAGATGCACACAGGGTACGGATGCGGCGGAGCAGAGCTTTGTTCCAGATTGCACCGCAAAGGATCAGACCAAATACGATGACACCGGTCACATTGCCGATATTAACGATCAGTGCTGTGCACACCGGCAGCAGGAACCATGCCATTCCCAGTGCGCCGAACAGAATGAAAAACCATCGTAACATGGCTGTATTATACTCTGAAAAGGCAGGGCGTACATAACAGAACCTTGTAGTGACCGAAAAAAATGAAATGTATTGACAATCCCGAATGGACTGTATATTATACCCGTGCTACGAGGTGAAAGGAATTATGAGTCACAAGTCTACAATTGATGTTGCCTATGACATTCTTGCGGCAGGAAAGGATCCGCTCCCGTTTTCTGAATTGTTCAAAAAAGCAGCTGAAGAACTTCAGATACCGGAAACGAAGCTGCAGAAGAAAAAATCTTCTCTGTACTCTGCTCTGATGCTGGACAACCGTTTTGTTTCCCTGTCGGGAAATGTATGGGACCTGCGCAAACGTCATCGGTATGAAGACGTGCATGTCGAAATACCGGAAGATGAAGAGGATGAAGAGGAAGAAACAGAGTCTGAAGAAGAGGAAGACATGAGTCTGGAACTTCCTGAAAACGAAGATAATTATGACTGATCAAAGAGACGGGGAATGAACCGTCTCTTTTTTCACGGGAATGAAAAGCTCCTGTCTTGGATGAGACAGGAGCTGTTTTATCGGTCTTTCGGCAGCTGGTGGACCTGTTTGTAGTAGGGATCGTCGTAGGTACGATAGCGCTGGGTGATGAGCGATTTGTATCCCTTGCGGAAGACGCAGAGTTTCTCGATTGGAAGCTCAAGTATTTCCTTTACGGGGAGGTCCATACGGCGGCTGACGGAGACGGCGGTGTCAAAGTCCATTGAGGACATACTGACATAGAGGTCGCAGTTATTGATGATGGTGTGGGAAGCCTGTTCGCCATACATCTGGTGCAGCTGAGTTTCTGACTGGAGCAGAAGGACGCAGCTGATGCCGCATTCACGGAAGATGGAGATGTATTCGGCAAAACGGGGAATTGGGCTGCCGGTTGCGAAGTCGTCGCAGCAGACGCGGACTTTGCGGGGCAGGTGCATGTCGTCCCGTTCGTTGGCGTATTCCAGAAGTTCCTTAAAGGCTGTGGACCAGAACAGGTTGATGTAGCGGTATGAAGAGATGCTTACAGGGGAAGCGGAGACGAACAGGATCGATTTCTGATCGGCAAATTCGCGGAAATCGATGGATGGAAGGCGTTCGATCATTTCCCGGCATTCTTCGCTGAACATCTGTTCCAGAGGGACTGCCAGAGAGGAATAGACACAGGAACCGGTACGGTATGGAAGACAGCGGTATACGTGCCATTTACGGACGGCGTAGCAGTCCGGTGCTTTCCGTTCGATTTCTTCGAGGAGAGAGTCGAGGTCGGTCTGGATGGATACGCTTCCTTCGCGCGGGCAGGCTTTCTCATATAATTTGAGTACATCGGCCATGGTCGCGTTATGGTCTGTTACGGTCATCAATGCGATTGCAACAAGGGCATCGAGCAATACCATTGCGCTTTCATCCCAGTATGGATCCTGATGGGAGGTCTGATGGCGTTCCGGATCGCAATTGACGATCGAGTTGGACAGGTTGTGAATGTCATCTTCACAGCGGATATATTGCAGGGGATCGAAGCAGATCGTGCTTTTTTCCGGCTGTGCCATGTTGAGATGCTTTACGGTGTAGCCGCGTTTGCGGAACATGTCCTGGTACTCTTTTACAAGCCGGCGCTTGGTCATACTGATGATGCCGTTGGAGTTTATGAGGCCATGCATCAGAAGCGGTTCCATGATGGAGACGGTCTTGCCGGCACCGGTTCCTCCGGTTACGATAATGTTGCCGTTGAGACCCGGTTCTTTGTCCGGCGTGTAGACGACATCGGTGCCCAGATGGATCTGTTCGAGCGTGATGTTGTCGTTGTTTCGATGTGACATTTTATGGTCCATAGCTTCCTCCTTTGCGTGTTCAGTATAGACGGAAAGAGAAGAAGGCAATAGGCGGGGGGGAGATAAAAAAGAAAAGACTGCCATTCCTGCGGACCAAGGGGGGTTGCGTTAGAATAACAGTCAGTGTCCTGAAGCTCCAGACATAAATACTATAGTATGGAACAAGGATTCAATCAATCATCTTTTTCGGAAATTTAAAATTTGCAAAGAATTTACAATTTCGAAAAGAAAGTGTGTTACGGATTAAATATAAGAGTACGTGTGCTAAAATATGCGCACTTTGCCGGAACGTGTGCGGATATCGATCGTTTCATAATCATCTGCTGCGGGACGGGGTTCATCATAGGGCAGACGATAGACTGGGAGATCGGATTCATTGCGCAGACGTCCGCGGGATGTCCTGAACCAGATGGTGCCGATATCCTCCGGTATGAAGGCCTCGATATTGCCGGAAAGACTGTGCATGCGTGCGGTTTTCAGCAGTCCGTTTATATGCAGGCGGATGTGGCCGCCGGTCGTTACGGCTTCGACGGTGTCGGCACGTGTTTCGAGATTCTGGGAACCTTTGGCAGAGCGGCATTTCAGCATGCCGTCTTCATGGCCGGAAACAGTGATCGCTCCGTGGGTGGTGCGGGTTTCCAGAGGACCGTGGAAGAATGTACATGTGATATTGCCGTTTTTGGAGCCGAGGAAGGCATTTGCGGCATGGATGTTTACGGCTTCGATGGATGCTTTTGCGGCCTGTACGGTCAGGGCAGTATTGCGCAGGTCTTCCAGATGGATCGTACCGGAAGACTGTTTGAGCAGGATGCGGGTGTTTTGCAGGCTGCGTATGATGGTATTGCCGGTATAGGAGTCGATCTGTACCTGTCTGATCCAGTCAGGAACATGGAGTACAAGAGCGGCAGGGGCACCGTAATTCTTGCCGGAGGATATCCGCAGGATCATGCTGGTGTCTTTTTCCTTCTGCTCAATACGGGCGGAGGGAGAAGAAAACAGGGAATGTTTTGCGGAAAAGCCGCCGGCGAGTTCTTCGCCGGGCAGGATCGTCAGCTGCAGGTCGGCGCGGTAACTGAGGATCGAAATGGTATCGGGCTGGGTGTCGAAAAACAGCGGCATTACCGGGGGATCCGGCGTGTAGCCGGTCACGGTTGATTGTACGGACTGAAAGGTGTCGTGGACGAAGTCAGTAAAAGAATCCCACGTTTCGCGGAAGGCCTCGGCAGTGTCTTTTGCAGAAGAGGTGCGGGTGCCGGCACGGGGATATTGATTGGGATCGCCATAAAGCATACGCAGGGAGTCTGCGGTATCTTTCGGCGTGCCGAGGGTTTCCGCAATGACGCTGTCCGGGACATGCTTTCGTCGTTCATCCCGTATATAAATGTACAGATCATCGATCATTGCCTGGCGGATATCATCGGGATAATCACGCAGGCGGGAGTCGATCTGTTTCAGATATTGAGTCCAGTCCATCGCTCTCATTATAATAAAGCAGACAGAAAAAGGAGAAAAATATGATCAAAGAAGCGGCGATGAGCGATCGTGACGTCATTCGTGCACTGGTGGAGGAACTGGAAGAATGCAGTTTTCCGGAAGAACGGTTTGAGTGCATACTGGAAGGCATCCTGCAGAATCCGGATCATGTTGTGCTCCTGTATGAAAAAGAAAATGAAATCTGTGCTGTTTTGCATATGCGGATGGAATACCAGCTGCATCATTGTGCGCGGATCGCGGAAGTGCTGGAACTGGATGTGAAGGATTCGCGCCGCAATGAGGGAATCGGGCGGCAGATGTTTCAGGAAGCGTGTGTGCGTGCGAAAGAGGCGGGATGTGTGCAGATCGAGCTGGTGTCGAATCGAAGACGCCATGATGCGCATCGTTTCTACGAAGAAAAAGGCATGGTGCGCTCCCATTATGGGTTTACCATGCCTTTGTAATCAAAGAAGCGGAATGTTGTGCTTAGCGCATTTTTCAATCATTTCCTTAGGCCAGATGGAGGCCTGAACTTCACCGATATGTGCTTTGTTGAGTAATAGCATGCACAGGCGGGACTGTCCGATGCCGCCGCCGATGGTATAGGGCAGTTCCTTGTTCAGGATCATCTGATGATAGGGAAGAGAGAGACGGCCGCGGCAGTGAGATGCTTCGCACTGCGTTACGATGGAGTTTTCGTCTACGCGGATTCCCATGCTGGAGATCTCCAGTGCCCGTTTGAGAGAGGGCAGCCAGAATAGGAGGTCACCGTTGAGGTTCCAGTCATCATAATCCGGTGCACGTCCATCGTGACTGCGTCCGCTGCGTCTGAGAGGGTGTCCGATCTTTTTGATGAAGACACACTTTTTTTCTTTTACGATTGCATCTTCCCGCTGTTTGACGGTGAGGTCGGGATACATATCTTCCAGTTCCTGGCTGTCGATGAAGAAGACATCATCTGCCAGATGGCAGACAGCCTGGGGGTATTTGTACCAGACCTCATGTTCCATATGCTTGATTACCTTGAAGATCTCACGGACGGTCTTTTCAAGTGTTGCGTCGGTGCGTTCACTTTTGTCAATGACCATTTCCCAGTCCCATTGGTCGACGTAGGAGGAATGCAGGTTGTCCAGAATCTCGTCCCGGCGGATCGCATTCATATTGGTATAGAGACCTTCATGCAGGCCAAAGCCGTATTTTTTTAATGCGACACGCTTCCATTTGGCTAACGACTGGACGACTTCGATCGTGTCGCCAGGCATTTCCAGTACATCGAAAGAAACAGGACGCTCAATGCCGTTCAGGTTGTCGTTGAGGCCGGAGCTCTTCTCGACAAAGAGCGGTGCGCTGATACGCGAAAGGTTCAATTCTTTTCCAAGTTCTTTCTGAAATGTATCGCGGATGTACTTGATCGCTTCCTGCGTATCGCGCACGCTCAGAACCGGATCATAACCACGAGGTGTCTGGATGTTCATACTTCGATCCCCTTAATATTTACAATGCAGTTATTCTATCATAATGGTTCGTTCTGTGCGAAGATAGTTGAAAAATATGCAATGAAAATTTCAGGGAATTGTTTCAAATTCGTATGAAATGCAGAGATATAAGAAACAAAGAGTATGAACAATGTCGTGATTCAAATGAATCTTCCTGGTCAAGGATACCAATGTATCCAGATTCTCCAGGCTTATAGGATCCCCGGCGCCCCCGGGTACCGTTACATTAGAAACTTAGCAACAATCATTTAAAACAGATGTAAATCTTCAGTCTGCGGCATGGCTTCTCTGTCGTATACAGAAGCGGGTTCACGCAGCTTGGTTTTCGCTGCAGGAGTGCTTCTTATGGCGGAGAAAGCATGCCGGGGTGCGATAGAAACGGTATTCTGTAATGGCGGACAGTACAGCATGCGCCAGAGAATTTGTCTGTGCAAAGCATTCATGATCATCTCTTTGAACTCCTTTCACCCATATATACACAACGTATTTGTACTTCCCCCGTACAAAATAAAAAAATGCAGAAATTGAAAAAAGACTGCATGTTAGAGAAAAGACAGCAGATTTATCAGAGAGAAGCAGGGGAAACCATACTATATAGGGTATATGGGGATGAGGAGGTGATAACATGAGTTGTCATGATATTGGACGCGGATTGAATTCGGTGGTACGCAGGACGGCGCGTCTGCTGGATGAGGGAAGAATCGATCAAGAGGCTGCCAGAGAAATATTCCTGGCATGCCGAAAGGCGGTGCATTGGTGCGATGGGAATGAAGGGGAAGCGACGGACGTGGTGCAGCCGTGTATGTGCGGGAGATGCCTGCGTATTGTGACAGCAGGGGAAGGATTGTATGATCTGTGGGATGCGCAGGGAATGACGTGGGAAAAACTGCGGGATACGGCGTTTGTGACAGACCGTCTTTGTACAGAGTGCTTTGATAAAGTGATTGCGGAGATCAATCCGGAAGAAGGGATGCCGGAAGAGCAGCGAAGGATGATCGAAGAACTGAATGCGGAGGAACCGGAGCGGTGGCAGAGTCTTGGACGGTATGCCTTTGATAACAACGGGATTCCCTGGCCGTCAGAGTGAAGCGCGGCGTACGCAATGCGTACACCTGCCGTTGTGCATGGACATTGACAACGCAATTAAATTGTATAAAATATATTTGCGCAAAGGAGAATAAGAACATGACACGTTATGATATCGCAATTATCGGAAGCGGTCCGGCAGGACTGTCTGCAGCACTGACCGCAAAAGTACGCAATAAGAGTATCGTACTGTTCGGAAATAAAGAACTCTCAAATAAGATGCAGGTGGTAGATCATCCGATCCTGAACTATCTTGGTCTGCCGTCTGTGACAGGTAAAAATATGGCTGCGGCTTTTACAAAGCAGCTGGAAGAAATGGATATTGCCATCACAGAGCGTAAAGTCACCAGTGTCTATGCAATGGGAGATTATTATGCACTGCAGATGGATGACAATACGATGGAAGAGGCGTCTTCTGTGATTCTGGCAAGCGGTGTCGTTGCCGGCAAGCCGTATCCGGGCGAGCAGAAGTTCCTTGGCCGCGGTGTCAGCTATTGTGCAACGTGCGATGCTCCGCTGTACAAGGGAAAGACAGTAGCGGTCATCGGCGGCAGTTCCAAAGAAGAAGAGGAAGCGGACTTCCTGGGCGAAGTGTGCGGAAAGGTTTATTACTTCCCGCTGTATAAGGGAGAACCGGAGTTCAGAAATCCGGTGGAAGTTGTTCGTGAGAAGCCGGTCGAGATCATCGGCGGTATGAAGACTTCTGCATTAAAGACGGATCAGAATGAATATGCGGTAGATTGTGTATTCATCCTGCGGGAAGCACAGTTCCCGGGTCAGCTGGTACCGGGTCTTGAAGTGGAGAACAATGCAGTTAAAGTAGATCTGCAGATGCGTACAAATCTGCCGGGTCTCTTTGCGGCAGGGGATATTGCCGGTCAGCCGTACCAGTATATCAAGGCGGCCGGACAGGGCAATGTTGCGGCATTGTCTGCTGTCAGCTATCTGGCAGAACTGAACAGAAAGTGAGAGAGTTATGATACAGGAAAACATGCGGCTGGACAACCAGTTGTGCTTTGCATTGTATGCGGCTTCGCGCAAGGTTGTCAGCCTGTACACGCCGGTATTGAAGCCGCTGGGTCTCACCTATACCCAGTATCTGGTATTCCTTGTTCTGTGGGAAAAGGATGGACAGACAGTCGGTGAGATCTGCCGGAAGCTTTATCTGGACAGCGGTACGGTTACACCGCTTTTGAAAAAAATGGAAGATGCGGGGTATGTAGAGCGCAGACGTCAGAAAGAGGATGAGCGTGTTGTCAGTGTTACTCTGACGGAGAAGGGAAAAGCGATGCAGGAGACCTGTTCTGCGATTCCGGATGCGATCGGCAGATGTGTTCATATAGAAGAAAAAGATGCCGTTATGCTGTATGATCTGCTTTATCGGACATTGGGGGCTGTCTGCAATGAGTAAAGCTGGAGAACGTGAAAAGATCATCATTCGGACAAGTGTGATCGGTATTCTGGCAAATGTCTTTCTGGCGGCGTTTAAGACGGCGGTAGGACTGCTGTCACATTCGATTGCGATTGTTCTGGATGCGGTAAATAACCTGTCAGATGCATTTTCATCGCTGATTACGATCATCGGGACAAAGCTGGCAGGAAAGCCTGCAGACCGCAAGCATCCGTATGGACATGGGCGTGTGGAATATATGAGTGCGCTGATTATTTCCGTTATCGTACTCTATGCAGGCATCACGTCGTTTATAGAATCTGTCAAGAAAATCATTACACCGGAGACACCGGACTATAGTACGGTGACACTGGTGATTGTGGCAGTGGCTGTTGTTGTGAAGTTTTTCCTTGGACGCTATGTAAAAAGCGTAGGGGAAAAAGTGGATTCGGATTCTCTGATCAATTCAGGAGAAGATGCACGTCTGGATGCGGTGATTTCTGCGTCTACACTGGCAGCGGCGGTCCTTTATATGACAATGCATATTTCCGTGGAAGCGTGGCTTGGTGCGCTGATTTCGATCGTGATCATCAAAGCCGGTGTGGAAATGCTGGGAGATACGCACAGCCGGATTCTTGGCCAGAGGGCAGAAAGCGAACTGACAAGAGAAATCAAAAAGACTGTGTGCAGTGTGGAAGGTGTCCGCGGGGCATATGATCTGATCCTGCATGATTACGGTCCGGACCAGACGCTTGCGACAGTGCATATGGAAGTGCCGGATACGTATACGGCGGATAAAATCGATGCCATGACGCGTGAGATTCAGAAACGTGTCTTTGAACAGCACCATGTCATCATGACAGCGGTTGGTGTGTATTCCGTCAATACAAAGAACGATGCTGTGCAGCAGATGCGTCAGAAGATTCGGGAAACGATCATGTCGCATGACCATGTACTGCAGATGCATGGATTCTTTGCAGATCCGGAAAAAAAGACGATCCGATGCGATGTCGTGATCGACTTCATGGAAGAAGATATGCAGGGACTGTTCCGTACGATCAAAGAGGAAGTACAGCAGCTTTATCCGGATTATCATGTACAGATGACTCTGGATACCGATGTCAGTGATTAGACATCCCACAAAAATCACAAAAAAAGAACACGATTTTCCAAATTACTGACATATTTCTGCGTAATGTTTTGGATATCATACAAGTGTCAGATGAAGAGAAGACATCTGATGTCCATACATACTACCCTTTCCCCTTTCTGATACATGTATGTGTAGAAACGATGAGGCCGTCTATCCTCCCTTGACAGACGGCCTTTTTCGTTTATTCCGGTTTGCGTGAGCGGTAGATCGTTGCCAGTCCGCCATGGCTGGTTTCACGGTATTTGTCATTCAGATCCTTACCGGTCTGATACATGGTGGCGATGACTTCGTCAAATGAAATTTTGCGCGTTTCGTACAGGAAGCGGGAAAGGGTTACGGAGCTGATGGCACGCATTGCGGCAACAGCGTTTCGTTCGATGCATGGGATCTGTACAAGGCCGTCGACCGGGTCACAGGTCAGGCCGAGATTGTGTTCCATGGCGATCTCGGCGGAGTATTCGATCTCATCCAGGCTCAGTCCGTATAAGTGGGCAAGGCCGGCTGCGGCCATACTGCAGGCACTGCCGATTTCTGCCTGACAGCCGCACTCTGCACCGGAGATGGATGCGTTGGTGCGGATGACGTTGCCGATGACGGCAGCGACTGCCAGTGCGTCCAGGATCTCTTTTTCCGGGAATCCGCGGTCTTTCTCCATATAATAGAAGATCGAGGGGATGACACCGCAGCTTCCGCAGGTAGGTGCCGTGACTACGACATTCTCACAGGCATTTTCTTCGCTGACCGCATAGGCATAAGATGCGATCTGCCGGTTCATGGCAATATCGCCGCTTTCGTTATAGCAGCGCTTGCTGAAGAGCATTTTGGCCTTGCGGGATACACCCAGACCGCCGGGCAGTATTCCTTCTGATGCAAGGCCGCGCTCTATCGATTCTTTCATGGCATCCCAGACATGTTTCAGATCTGAATAGAGGTCTTCTCCTTCGCGCTGTATGATCAGTTCCAGAAGGGACAGGTTCTGATGACGGCAGGTTTCCATGATCTCGGTGAAGTTCTTTTCCGGCCATACCTCCTTATCTTCTTCAGATTCTTCGCCTTCGATGCGGATCGAGCCGCCGCCGATGCTGAAGATTCTTTTGTCTTCCAGGATCTTGCCGTCTTTGTATGCGATGAAGCGCATTGTATTGGGATGGGGCAGGTCTAAGGCATGCATATCAAACAATACTTCCGCATTTGGAAGAACGTGCAGGATTGCCTTCTTTGTGCCATGTCCTTCGCCGGTAAATGCCAGGGAACCATACAGGGTTACCTGGAAATGATCCGCCTCCGGATGACGGTGCAGGAACATCTGGGCCGCATTGTACGGTCCAACGGTATGGGAACTGGAAGGCCCGTTACCGATCTTATATATACTTTTTATGCTTTTCATAAAATGATTTCTCCTGCAGTAAGGATATCACAAAGAAGGATTCCGGTAAGTCACCAATGTATAATAGGGGAAAAAAAGAGGGAATATGAATATAACGGTATATCTTGGATCCAGTGAAGGAAATGATCCGGAATTTAAAAAGAGAACAGCAGAGCTTGGTGAATGGATCGGCAGAAACGGTCATACATTGGTATATGGCGGAGCGAGATGGGGACTTATGGGGATTCTGGCGGATCATGTCCTGGAAGCGGGCGGACAGGTGATCGGCGTGATTCCGCATTTTATCGCTGAGCGGGGTGTGATACATCCCGGTCTTTCGCGGCTGGAATACGCAGATACCATGTCACAGCGCAAAGCACGCATGCTGGAACTGGGAGATGCCTATATTGCCATGCCGGGAGGTCCGGGGACGCTGGAAGAGATCATTGAAGCAATCTCTCTGTCCCGTCTTGGGCAGCACACAAAGCCATGCATGCTGTATGATATACATGATTATTATCATGAACTGCGCAGTGTATTTGATAAGATGATTCAGTGTGGATTTCTGAAAGAATCCGATATGAAACATGTTCTGTTTGTAAAGGATCTTGCGATGATCCAGGAGGTGCTGTAAATGGGATATATTCATGCTTCAGCGGGTCTGAAGAAAATACGTCATGCGGTAATGCTTGATATCGCCGCATTTGGCATTATTGTTCTTATGGCTGCTTTAATGCTTTTCATTGAATTCAAAAAGAGATTGTCCGGCATGCCTGCAGAAATGGAAGGGACGCTCCTTGTTATCGCATTCTTTATGACACTTGCACCGATTGTTCTGATGCTGCTGTCACTGTTCGTGCAGCTGCGGGGACTGCGTCTTGCCGCAAAAGATGAAGCGAGCTTTAAAATAGCGTATATTCTGAATCTGATCGTTATTGCTGCTTCGGGTGTGACATCGTTTCTGAGCATGAGGAACATTGGTACAGATATCCTTGGTTCTGTATCGAATGTTATTTCCGAGATCTCACAGATGGTGGTGATGATGCTGGTTTTCCGCGGTGCTTTGAATCTGTTTTCCAAAGAGGGGCAGACGGACTATGTGAAACAGACAAAAACGACCATCGCTCTGATCGTGGTCGTCTATCTGCTCAGTACCGTTACCAGTGTGATTCCAAATTTCTTTGGCAAAACTGGCGGCAGCGGGCTGATCAGCATATTGTGTCAGCTGGGTTCTGCTGTACTGCATCTGATCGTACTGAATTCCTATATCGGTTTCCTGGGAGAAGCTTCTAAAAAACTTGGATAAGTAACATGAGTGGATCATTGCATGGATCATGCAGTGATCTTTTTTTTGTCAGAAGAAGTCGCGTTTGTGCTTTTCTGCGGCAGAGAGGATATCATAGTCTTCGATGATATTGCAGTCGAGTCCCTCAATGACGGATAGAGCACGGTTCAGGTCTCTTTCTTCCAGAAACAATTGGGGATTGTGAATATCCAGTCCAATGACGATCGGACAGTGTCGGCGTGCGAATTCCTCAAAAAAGATGCGTACCGGATAGGCATAGCGGTCACCGTCGGAATAATGCTGTTTGCCATAGCGGACACCGCTTCCGCAGTTCAATTCCAGAGGCATGTCATATTTCAGGGATATGTCCGCAATGCGCCTGGCGGCTTCACGGACGGAACCGTCCAGTACCGGATAACTGTAAAGAACGACATCCGGGTGGGCAATATAATCGCATAAGCCATGGTAGCACGCACCTTCCAGTGCATCGACATAGCGTTTCAGACGCTGCGGATCACGTATGCCGTAGACGCTTCCTGCGCCAAGTTCCAGCTGGTGCTGTCCAAGGATCAGATAATCCATTTCTTTGCGGTAATACGTTAATGTTTCCCATTGACTGGGATAATATTCCACTTCCATTCCCAGATGAATACTGATCTGGTTTTTATATTTTTCTTTGAGGGAACGGATCGAGGCGATGTATTCCGGGACCTGTTCTATATCCATGCGCTCAGGCGGATAGGGTGTGGTGTAGGCTGCGTGGTCTGAAAAACCAAGTGTTTTCAGTCCGCCTCTGATCGCTGCCTGTACATATTCTTCATCTGTGCCATAGGCATGACCGCATCGTGCCGTATGCGTATGCCAGTTCGTCTTGATCATGTCAGTTCTCCATTCTTGTCCATTGTAGCGGAAAACATATCATTTGGTGTATCAGGAATTGACACGTTCTATAACGAATACTAATATAATATTTGAACAGTTGTTCAAATGAGGAATTTATTATGGCAGAGAAAGCTACATATAAGTTTGATATAAAAGGCATCGACTGTGCCAACTGTGCAGCCAAGCTTGAAAACAAGATCAAAGAGATTGAAGGTATTTCCAATGTGTCATTGAACTTCATGAATGAAACACTGGTGTATGACTGTGATCATGATCATGGCAAAGAGATGGAAGAGAAGGTGCGTGCAGTTGCGGCAAAGGAAGAACCGGATGCCGTCATTACTGCGAAGGGACACTCCCATCACCATCACCATGAGGATGAACATCATGAGCATTGTGATGGAGAATGCGAAGTACATGCAGAGGCACCGGCAGTCATCACAGAACGGTCGGCGAAATACAGAATCACCGGCATTGACTGTGCGAACTGTGCAGCTGCGCTGGAAGGAAAGATTGCCGGAGTAGAAGGCGCTTCGAATGTACAGATCAGTTTTATCAACAGTACGCTGATCTTTGACAGTGAGGAAAGCGACAGAGAGCGGATCCTGAAAGAGATGCAGGCAATCGCAGACCGGGAAGAGCCGGGAACGGTGATCTCTGCGTATGAGAAAACGGTAAAGAAGACAGAAGAAGAGGACGATGACTCGAGAAAGACGATGTACCGGCTGATCTGCGGAGCGGTGCTGTTTATCGCGGGATTGTTCTTGAAAGATATGCCGCAGACAGTGGTGATGCTTGGTGCATATCTGGTGCTTGGCTATGATGTATTGATCAAAGCGGTGAAAGGCATTGGCAGAGGACAGGTATTTGATGAGAATTTCCTGATGGCTGTGGCTACGCTGGCAGCGATCTGGCTGAAGGATTATACAGAAGCAGCCGGCGTCATGCTGTTCTATCAGATCGGTGAATACTTCCAGGATCTTGCGGTGGCACGTTCCAGAAAGTCCATTGGTGAACTGATGGATATCCGTGCAGAGTATGCACATGTGAAAAGACAGGGCGGATTTGTCAAAGCGGATCCGGAAGAAGTTCATGTCGGTGAAGTGATACAGGTGCTTCCGGGTGAAAAAGTACCGCTGGACGGCATTGTCATAAGCGGGGCATCGTCACTGAATGTTGCATCTTTGACAGGTGAATCGAAGCCGCTGGATGTTGATACGGGAAGTGATATCATGAGCGGAGCGGTCAACGGAAGCGGTGTGCTGGAGGTGCAGGTCACAAAGGCATATGAAGACAGTACAGTCGCAAAGATCCTTGACCTGGTAGAGAACCAGCAGAATACCAAGTCTTCCCACGAACATTTCATTACGAAGTTTGCCCGTGTATATACACCGGCAGTTGTATTCAGTGCAATTGCGGTGGCAGTCCTTGTGGCAGTTATTACCGGCAATGTGCAGGACGGCATCTATCGTGCATGTACATTCCTGGTTATTTCCTGTCCATGTGCACTTGTTATTTCGATTCCGCTGTCGTTCTTTGCGGGTATTGGCGGATTGTCCTCCCGCGGTATTCTTGTCAAAGGTGCAAATCTGATCGAACCGCTGGCTTCCATCCAGCAGGTTGTCCTTGATAAGACAGGCACGATCACAGCCGGCACATTCGTTCCGGCCGAGATCCACGCCCATGGTACGGATGAAGATACCGTGTTAAAAGATGCGGCGTATGCGGAATTGTATTCCAATCATCCGATCGGACAGGGTATATGCAAAGCCTATGCAGAAAAGATCGGACAGGATCTTGGTGAATGGAAAGAAGCATCACGCAGCGGCAGTGCAGAGGAGATTCCCGGAAGAGGTCTTTCCGTTACGCATGAAGGCAGCGTGATTCTTGCGGGCAACCGCAAACTGCTGGAAGAGCATGGCATTTCATGTGAAGAGATCAAAGACGCAGGCACACTTGTCTATGTCGCAAAAGACGGTATCTATGAAGGCTGTATCCGGATGCGGGATGAGATCCGTGCGGATACGAAACAGAGCATTCGGAAGCTGCAGGATGCTGGAAGAACATGCATTGTCGTATCCGGTGATGCACAGGAAATCACGGATGCAGTTGCCAGAGAAGCAGGCTGTGCCAGAGCAATTGGTGAATGTCTGCCGGAAGATAAAGTACATCATGTACAGCAGCTGTGCAAAAACGGTGTGACTGCCTTTGTCGGCGATGGCGTCAATGATGCGCCGGTGTTAAAGACAGCAGATATCGGCTTTGCCATGGGTGCGATCGGCAGTGATGCGGCGATCGAAGCGGCGGATGTCATCCTCATGGATGACAAACTGTCCGGTATTCCGTTTGCCATTGAAAGTGCAGCGCGTATTCTGCGGATCGCAAATGAAAACATCTATGGTGCAATCATTGTCAAGGTACTGACACTGATCCTGGGTGCCTTCGGTATTGCCAATATGTGGATGGCAATCTTTGCGGATACAGGTGTTGCATTATTGTGTGTCCTGAATTCCCTGCGCCTGCTGCGCATGGCAGAAAAGCGTTAAGAGTACGTCATAAACAGACAGGCAGAAAGCACATACGTGTTTCTGCCTGTTTTCTTTATGCCAAAAATATGGTATAGATTCTAAGTGGAGAAGAGGAGAGTACATGCATTTTGAGACATTGAATCTTCTGGACTGGATCTCACTGGTCTGTATGATCGTATTTATCGGTATGACCGTCATCGTTAAGATCAGCCAGTTCATGGCACCGCCCACAGATGACGAATAGAAAGCCGAATGGCTTTTCTTTTTTCACTCATCGCAGCATCGGAGGTACTGAATATATGAACGTCAAGGTAATATACCGCTCACGCAAAGGCCATACAGCCATGGTAGCGGAAGAAATAGCAAAACACTGCGGAACAGAAGCACTGGATATCACAGAGCCGCATACCCTGGGAGAAACAGATCTTCTTTTTATCGGCACTGGTATTTATAACAGCAGACCTGATGAACTTCTGATGGATTATCTGGATCAGCTGCCGGTAAATAAAATACGCGGTGCAGCAATCTTCTGCACCGCAGGTAAAGGAATAGACGCGACCGGTCTGCTTGTATCGATTCTGGAACATAAGGGTATTACGGTATACCGGCAGCGTTTCTGCTGCAGAGGCAGGCATTTGTGGCGTTCCAAAGGACATCCCAATGAGGAAGACCTGCAGGCTGCAGGAGAATTCGCAGATAAAGTACTGCGGGCATTTCAAGGCTGAGATATTCAGCCTTTTTTTGCGGCTTATTCGTAGATTTCGCGCTTCAGTGAGGCAATGAAGGGCAGGTTGCGGTATTGTTCCGCATAGTCGATGCCATAGCCGATGATGAACTCATCCGGGGCAATAAAACCGCAGTAATCGATGTCTACCGGATTTACTCTTCTGTCCGGCTTATCCAGCAATGTACAGATCTTTACGCTTTTTGCGCCGCGTCTGATCAGATAGTCTTTGAGATAGCTGAGTGTGCGTCCGGTATCAACAATGTCTTCTACAATGAGGATGTTCCATCCGGCAATATCATTTTCCAGATCCTTGACGATCCGGACAACACCGGAAGAAATTGTGGCATTGCCATAGCTGGATACCACCATATAGTCAGTGCGGATGGGAATATCAATGGTACGGATCAGATCACTCATGAAGATGCCTGCACCCTTGAGAATACCGACAACAATGAGCTTCTCATCCGCATAGTCTTCGGCGATCTTTTTGCCGAGTTCTTTTACTTTTTCACGCAGCTGTTCTTCTGTAAACAGCACTTCTTGTATGTCTTCCTGAATGTGATGCATATCAATAATCTCCTGTAATGCTCTTTATAAATATTATGCCTGAAATTAATAGTCTTTTCCTGATTTCTGTCTATAAAACAACGTCAATGTTTAATATGTCAAAAATCTCGTCTAAAATAGTGTCAAATCAGAAGTCCTGCTCACTTATGCCGGATCTTCATAGAGTAAATGGAGAGCAATATGAAAAGAGTAATTTGTTGTATTCTGACTTCGGTATTCATTCTTCTGACCGGTATGGGTCAAACCGGAATCTCTGTAAAAGCTGAAACACTTTCAGAGGAACAAGACTGGTATGAAAAGAATGTCTTTATTCGTTCTGCAGATTCCAGCAACGCAGAAGTGACGGGTATGATTTTCAGTACCGAGTTTTTTACCGGCGATAATCAGGTACTGAATCAGGAAATTGCAAAATGCTCCGTAGGTTTGGCGGGAGCTGTCTATGAGTTTAACTATATTGATACTATTCTCAATGATCTTGGCTTTTCTTATGACGATTACAAAGAAGAAGCAGCAACCCGTTACGGTAACTGGAATCGCAGTCATTCAGCCGGTGATAACGATTTCGTAAGATATATTATTGCAACAAAGGAATTCGTCCATAACGGAGAAAACTATATTCTGTATTGTGTTCCGATTCAGGGAACAAATGGAAGTTTTGACTGGACCAGTAATGTAAATATTGGCGAAACAGATAATCATGAAGGATTCTATACGGCACATGAAGAGATCATGGATGATCTTTTTGTGCGGATGATGAATGATGGTTATGAAGCCGGCAAACGAATCGTATGGGTAACCGGACACAGCCGCGGCGCTGCTGTGGCAAATATCGTAGCAGGTGAACTGACCGGCGGAATCGATGACATGAGCAGCAAGATCTACAGCGGGCTTGTCCAGTCAGATCATGTTTACGGCTATACATTTGCATGTCCAAATGTCAGTAAGGATACCAGGGTCAAAAACTCCGGGTACATGAATATTTATAACTTCAATAATCCGGATGATATTGTTCCGTCAGTACCTCTCGACGACTGGGGATATGGCAGATATGGACAGACGATCGACCTGTCATCTCTTACCAGAGAAATTGTTGATATGCGATATCAGCAGGAATATGAACGTTCCTACCGTGGAAATGATCATTTTGCAACAATCCTGAATGAAGAGATTGCACCAAGGCTCATAGGAAATTCAGGCGATGCAAATGATGTTTACATGAAAGCTTTCCTGAACGGTTTTGCATATCTGATGCAGAGACAACATGATTTCAGAGGCTTCCTTGAAGCTGCCGGTTTCTTTGCCAAAGATAATTTCTGGGCTTTGATCATGAAACAGATCGAAAAGCTGAATCCATTCGACAGTCTGATATCCTATCTGAATAAAATTGGTTTCCTGGCAACGAGAGTGGCTGAATACGCCAGTGCTACGGAAAACATGACAGAGGAAGAGTTTGCAGTATGGCTCGAAGAGCACAGAACTGAGGTTGATGAGATAGAATCTGCATTTGAATACAATATTAAATCTAATTTCGATTTGAAGAGCCTGTATATATTAGTCGAGTCGGACCTGTTTTTCGAAATCCAAGGTATACGTCTCAATGCAACACTGACCGAGAATCTGATCACGATCCTGGGAGATGTGTTCGCCTACTGGGTCGGCATGGATGGTGATTTAGCGGTGGCAGATATCGTTGCGGATGCGCATGCACCAGCAACGTATGCTTACTGGATCAATGCAATGTATTTCGGATACAAAGGATATTATGGATACAATAAAGATCGCACAATAACTGCTGCTGCGGCAGAGGATGATCAGATTCTGACAATTGGCACATCCTGTTTTGAAAACGCATCAAATGTGAAATCACTTGTTCTTCGCAGTCAGGCTAAATATATAGGAAATAATGCCTGTAAATCTGTTTCCAGCCTGGAAAAACTGGTTTTGCCCGAAACACTCGTCCATATAGGGAATTATGCATTCTATAACTGCAGTTCAGCCCCTCTTGCGAATCTTCAGTTTGCTCCGGGATTAAAGACAATCGGAAACTATTCATTCTATGGATGTACAGGGATCACAGGGACACTTACAATACCGGATACAGTTGAAAGCATTGGAGTCAGAGCTTTCAACAATGACAGTGGTATAACAGAAGTGATCATGCCGGTAAGCCGCATCAGTGATGGGTATGAAGTGACGAATACAAATGGTTATTACGATTATTTCGGTGCGTTTACCGGGTGCAGCGGGATCACCAAAGTCAAACTGACAGGAAGCGGTGATATGCCGGAAGTCCGCAAAGAAGCTTCCAGCAGATTTGATGTCTATTACGACAAAGGAACGATAACACCAGGGGGTGCTGCAGAGTATGCCGGAAACGA